>JAZSKT010000019.1:0-14623 GCA_045534995.1 Candidatus Fimenecus sp. | reverse complement strand
TGTCATAAACATTAACCCGCAAACAGCAATAAGAACTATCGGCGAAACAACTTGTATACTATCTGTATCAGGAATAATAACATCAGTTATTATATTTTCCTCTTCCGTCGGTTCATCCTTAACAGACTCTTCTGTATTATTTTCATTTTCTGCTTCAGGTTTTTTTACCGGTTCTTCATAAGTTACATCTTCTTCCGGTTCTGTCACATCTTCCTCCGGCAACGGCAAAATCTCTTCATCTTCTATCTCTATTGCAAGATGAGAATATGTTTCCATATCTTCATCACTCATTGCGATAAAACTAAATTCTTTTGTTGCAATAGTATGCTGAGTATTATCAATTATATATTTAACAACAACTTTAAAAGGTTTGTTTGCTGTTTCAGGCGATACACCACTCAGATTAATTATATATTTTTCTCCTACCTGAAGAATAGTATTTGTTTCATAATTATATTCCATATCTGCACCGTCAACATAAACTCTCATAATGTGAATCGGTGAAGTTTGTGAAAGATTTTCAATAATCAGTTCTGTGTCGGCAGATGAATGATAGCCTACATCAGTATTGTTAAAATGCACATAGATATTGTCTGCATGTTTCTGTGTATAATTGTACTGTGGGAATCTGTCATCATCAAATACACTTTCCAAATCACCCCAAAGGAATTCACAAACAATCTGTCTTGTATATGGGTCGTTAAAATACTGTCCGTGTCCCTGACCTATTGCATACCATGTAGAATCAGGCAATGCTCCTGTTGATGCATCAATATTGAATTCAGGTGAAATATGATAATGTGTTGGGTCGTCACAATTTGTTCCTTGCTGAGTGTAACCCTGTTCAAAAGTTTCTCCGCAAGGTGCACAATATGCACCGCCTGATGACAAATATGTGTCAATGAGAATATCAGAATTTGTTCCGACACCACTACACGCACCGTATCCGCAACCTACAATGTAACCGATTTTCACGCCTTTCTCCTGCAATTCTGCAAATTTATCTGCAAGATTAGTACCAGTATGAACATCTGTATGGAATTTAACGGTATCATAATAAATCTTACCGTTTTCTTCCGGATTCAGACCGATATGTTCAATTACTTCGTCAAATCTGTCCATAGGAATAAAGTCGAGAAGTGACGGGAAATTTGATACACGATATTGAATTCTTTCTTCTTGTAAGACTCTGTTTACCCCGCTGACAATATCATCTAAAGAAAGTAATTTGAAAAGCCAGTCGTAATCTTCTTCCATATCAAAAGAATACTGAACAAACTGCATAATTACCTGCAAATCCACATCAATATATTCATTCATTAATAGAGTGCTTACAAGCGTTGTTCCGCCTGTTGCAGGATTTGCAAGAATAGCATTTCTTACATCTCCTTTATCACCATAGTAATAAAGGTATGTTGAGCCGTACTGACCACCATGACTAAGTCCCATAAGGTCAACTTTATCGCTACCAGTAATTTCTTTTACTTCTTCAATATATTCATCAAGTGCCTTCGCATAGTCAATCTGACTTCTTCTCCAGTCAAATGTAAAACCAAAAACATTCTCCGCACCTACACGACTTATTGCCTCTTCTGCAAAAACACTTTCAGGAATATATTCTTCCATATCGTTTTCTATAAGAGCTGAAACCTGAGTCGCCGCTGCACCTTTTGGATAATATGTAAGATTCTGCCAAGAAGTACCATCCTCAAGAATTACAAGGGGCATAAGTGCCTCTTTAACAATAGGAGTAAGAGCCTCAACAATAGCATCTTCACCAATAAGTTTACCTACTATCATTCCGGGTAATGCCTTAATAACCTGTTGACCAATTTTTTCAAAATCAAGTGGCCAAGCTTTAATCACATCACCTGTTTCTTCGTCAATTATAGGGTCACCATTTTCGTCAGCATAAACAAGAGTTGGTCCTGAATATCCCTGAAGAATAACAACAGGTACTATTTCTTCTTCCTTTGCAAACGCAAAAAGAGAGAGTGTTGAAAGAACCATAATAATTGCAATAATTACTGATAAAACCTTTTTCATTTTCCTTCCCCATTTCAAAATATAATATAACTATATTCTATTCCTTATAAAACCACTTGTCAATAAAAAGAAAGCGGTATCCTGTTAAGAATACCGCTAAAAATTGTCTGAATGTATTATTCTTCTACCTGCCAACCGAAATTATATGTAAGAGAAGATGTACAAGGGAACTCAACAACAACTGTACCGTAATCTGCTAACGCACCTGTGAAGGTAACATTCGCAGTAATAATCATATTCTTTTCATAAGTTGTGTATGCCATTTCATCAGTAACAGCGTTGATACCTGCTATAATCTTACAAGGACTAAATGCAATCTCAAATGAGTTGAGAGTCATATATTTTTCTGCTACTTTGAACTGTTCCATAATTCCGTCTTTTTCACGAACAGTAAATGCCTTTTTAACACTTGCTTCTTCAGGTTTTACAACCATATTGATTGTTCTGTAAAGTTCTGATGGAACAAAGATGTATTCGCCTTCTTCATCTTCGGCATTGTTACCTTTTTCATCAAGGTCATAAACGAGTGTTGGAACAACTGAAGTGTAAATAGGGAATGTATTTGTTGCTTCGTCAGTATAAAGGTCAGCGAGAGTTAATGTGCTTGCATTCTTTTCGCCAAGAGGATAAATAACGTCAGTCAAATCTGCTTCGAATTCTGTTGCATCCTCCTGACTGAGATTCATAAGGAATGAACCGATATCTTTAAGAGCCATATCAGCATAAAGACGGAATGCTGCACGGAACTTATCCTGATTTTCTAATTCTTTGCCATCTTCTGACTTGAATACAACACCATCGCCGTGATTAATCCAGAAGTTTTCATTGTA
The DNA here is from genome assembly GCA_045534995.1 of Candidatus Fimenecus sp. Lineage (GTDB taxonomy): Bacteria > Bacillota > Clostridia > Oscillospirales > Acutalibacteraceae > Fimenecus. The sequence goes on along the minus strand of JAZSKT010000019.1, from coordinate 11,747 downwards.
TGAAACTCTTGCAGTACCGTTTGTCTTGATGTCGTTAATCATACCATTGAAATAGTCAAGAACTTCCTGCTGATTACCTGTAAACTTTGCCCATTCTTCGTCAGAAATAAGTTTTAAAATATCATTGAAATATTCTTCTGAACCAAATTTTGAAACAAGTTCATAATATGAAAGTTCAACAACTCTGTCATCTGTCTTTTTATTAAAGTTTTCATAAAGTGTTGCAAGTTTATCACCGGGAAGAATTTCTTTTAATTCTCCATATGTGAATTTGAACGAAACATCCTTAAGGTCTGTTTTTGATTCAACCGCAACAGGTCTGTTGACCTCTGATGTGCTGCAACCTGCAAATGATACTGCAAGCATTGTGATAGCCAATACAACAGCAACAATTCTCATAAAATTCTTTTTCATATTTCTTTTCCCCTCTCGGTGAAATTAATAACTGTCTTTAAGTCCCTGTTCATCAAACAGGAATACTGTTTCAAGCACAACTTTAAGTGAGTCTTCAAGAGTTTTCATTTCAAGTACACTCACATTGTCATCTCTTGTATGATAATATCTTGCAGGAGCAGGGTCCATACTTGTAAATGCTACTGACTTGATTCCGCCCTGTTGCATTGCGGCAGCATCAGTTGAGCCTAAAGGTGTTGTTGTGAAATTAACAGGCACATTTGCATTTTCAGCGGCCTTTTTCATAAGAGCGCATGCCTGCTTGTCAAGACCTACCGTTGCAGTCATATCCTTTGTGACAACTCCCATAAAGTCATAGTCACGAAGAGTATCGAGAGCAATAAAGATTGTTTCAACACCGTCGTTTTTGTATTCTTCACTGTGTGCCTTTGCGAACGCCTTTGAACCACGAAGACCTTCTTCTTCAGCACCTACTGACATTGCAACAACCTCTGTATTTTCAAAGCGGATGTCGTTATGCTTAAGATAAAGAAGTGTTGCCATTGATGTGAATACGCCTGTAAGGTCATCAGCAGCACCGTCAACAGGTAATTTCCAATTAACAAAGAACATTACTGCGATAAGTGCAGGAATTGCAAGGGCCTGAACAACAATCAAAACGATTTCTGCTGTACGATTATCCACAAAGAATCCTGCGATTGAAAGACCTAATGTAATCAAAAGACTCAAGATTGCAGTAACAACAATCATTGTTACCATTTTTGCACCGCCGAGATATGTGTATCTCCATTCATAAGCAGTATCCATATGACCGCCTATAATAATTCTTCTTTTTGTTTCGCCTGATGCTTTTCTTGTGCAGATAACATTACTTGACTCTTCTTTTTTGAAGAATGGGTCAAGAACCTGCTTATAGAAAAGGAATTCACCAAGAAGGAAGAAAACTGCAAGAACAACGAGAGCAACTGAAACAATTCTCAACACTGTTTCAACAACAGGTGGCATATTGAATGCAAAGCAAAGTATTCCGAGAATAGCCGCAACGAGAGCCAATGCCCCGTCAATCATAACCCAGCTCATAAAAGCTTTGGGGCTTAATGTGAATTTTTCTCTTTTAACTTCGTCGGCAATAGGTGTCATAAGTTTTTCAATATAATCCTGACCTTTTTTCTCACCCTCATATCCTGCGGGACGAGGACCGACCTCTTTACATACTTTTTTTATTTCTCTTATAGCAAAATTAGAACACTCACGAACTTTTGAGGAATAATGAGCATGACTTTCATATGCTTTCAAAATATAGACCTCCCACTATGCAAATATATACTAAAATATTGTATCATACTTTTTTTATTAAGTCACTATTATTTTTTAAAATTTTGCAAATATTGACATTGACAAGAAAAAAGAATAAACTATTTTAGAGTAAAAATATTTTTTTATTTAAGGAAGTATTTATGAAAAGACGACAATTAAAAATCCAACGAATTCTCTTAATCCTACTCGTTGCTATTTTAGGTACATTATCAATTTTATATGCAATATTCTGTCGTGGTGGTGACTATAACTCTGCAGCCATCAAAGAAACAACCACTTCCCACGAAGAACAGGAAGAACAAACCACTCAACCTGTTGAAACTCCAACCGAAGAAGACCCTACTATTACGGAAGAACCAACAGAAGATGTTACCGAAGAACCTGTAATATGGGACAACTACGACCCTGCAGAAGTTCTTGCGGGAGATAACTGGGCTTTGGCTCTTATCAATAAAAATTATCCTCTTGATAAAAATTATTCCCCATTGACCGCAGTTGTTATTGAAGGTAGTGCTGTTACTGCAGATGTCCGTGTTGCAGAAAGTTACAGACAGATGTATAATGCCGCTTTGAATGAAGATGTAATTTTAACTCCATATTCAGGATATTGTGGATATCATCGTCAGAAAACGATATACGAAAATAAGGTTCAGGCATTTATTCTTCAAGGCTTAAGTGCTGAAGAAGCGGAAAAAAGTGCTGAAATACGTGTCGAACCTGCCGGATGTAGTGAAAACGGAGCCGGTCTTGCTGTTGATGTTATAAGTGCAAGTGCAGGATTTGCGTCTACGGACGAATATGCTTGGCTTGTTGCAAATGCTCACAATTATGGCTTTATTCTCCGTTATCCCGAAGATAAAAAAGAAATGACAGGTATGATTTATCAACCATGGCATTGGCGATATGTAGGTATTGAAGTTGCCAAGGAAATGAAGGAGAACAACCTTTGTCTTGAAGAATTTTTAGGTGTTGTCAATAATTAAAAAGCGGTCAACGACCGCTTTTTTGTTTTGGTATTCTATTGTTATTGTAATTTAGAACGAAATATGTTAAAATAACTTGATAATATGTTTTTGGGAGGAATTATTATGATGAAGATTTCACCATCTATCCTTTCTTGCGATTACGGAAGAATGGCAGAAGAATTAAAAGATATGGAAGCATGTGGTGCTGACTATATGCACATTGATGTTATGGATGGTCATTTTGTTCCCAATATAACTTTAGGCGCTCCTCTTGTAAAATGTATAAAAAAAGCAACAGATGTACCATTTGATGTTCATCTTATGATTAGTGAGCCTTTAAAATATATAGACGATTTCTGTAAGGCTGGTGCGGATATTATTACTTTCCACACAGAATGTGACTCTCCTATTGATAAAACAATTGACAAAATCCTTGAAAACGGTGTTAAGGCTTCTCTTACAATTAAGCCAAAAACCCCTGTTGAAGATATTTTCCCGTATCTTGACCGTCTTTCAATGGTGCTTGTTATGACTGTAGAGCCAGGTTTTGGTGGACAGAGCTTTATGGAAGATATGATGCCAAAGGTTTCGGCTTTAAGAGAAGAAATCGAAAAGCGTGGACTCCAATGTGAAATCGAAGTTGACGGTGGAATAAACGAAAATACAATCGCAATTGCTGCAAAAGCAGGTGCGGATGTTTTCGTTTCGGGAAATGCTATCTTCTCAAGTCCTGACCGTAAAGGCACAATCGAAAAATTCAAGAAAATTGCCGAGGAAAATTACTGTAAATAAATATTTCCCAACGGTTTTCCATATTCTTTCAAACTATCATAATTCACAGGCTTGAGATTTTCTCCATATTCACAGACAACAGCGTTTATCCTCTCGTTTGCTTTTGGTATAAAGAGGAAATATGTGCTGTCGAGCCTGAAAATCTCACACTTTTGCTTTGAAAACTTTTCTCTGTTAACAATTGAAATAAAATCAAGCAAATTATCAAGGTTATCTGTCTTAAGTATTGAAGATTCATTGTTTCTTTTTACTTTATATCGTCTCTTGACAATTTGTGTGAATGTAAAAATAAAAAAACATCCGCCGTTTTCTGTGGGCATTGCTTCCACAAGGACCTTTTCACCTTTTGAAATACGGTTATCTGTGTCAATTTTATGCAAAAGACTTTTTAAGGCTTTTTGTGTTTTTTCGTTACTTTCATTTAACGATTCGTATGTAATATGGAATTCTTCCATTTCTTCTCCCGATAATTCTACAAGCATTACGTTGTCGTTAAGTGTTTCAAAAGTCATTTTTTTACCCCCTGAAATACTGAATTTCTCTTATTTCATAATATTACAGGGACAAGTAATGTGCAATAAATAAATATTGGAAAAAGTGAGGGATATATTTTGACTGATACAAATATACCTCAAAACTTAACAACCGAAACAAAGCGTTCAGCAACAACGGACTATATCCTTATGCTGTGCGTTCCGCTTATTGTGGCTATTTTTACACAGGGATTTTCTGCAATTATTAACATTGCAATATCCCTTGTTTCTTGTGTAATTATTTCGGCAGTAGGTAAAAAAATTGCATCTTTAGAGATTTCGCCAAAGTTCTCCCATTTGTTTATAATCGGTACAAGTGTTGCTTTACTTTTACCCGCTTCAGCTCCCTGGTGGTTAATTACATTGACCGCAACATTTGCAACGGGAGTTTGTGTTTTACCCTTTGGTAACCCTGAAAAAGTTCCTTTTATCCCTTCGGCTACTGCTCTTTGTTTCGCAACTCTTTGTTGGCCGGAAGAAATTTATAACTACTCTGAATTTGGTGACTCATTGGGCAAAATGCTGTTGTATGGTAACTCCGTCGACGATAACGTGGTTGCTGTTCTCGAGGCTCTTGTGGGCAATGTTCCGTCTGCATTGGGGACAGGCTGTATTTTAGCCCTTTTAGGGTCCTTTGTTTTTCTTGTAATCCGCAACCCAAAGGACAGCATTTCATCTTTCACCTTTATTCTTGCTGTTTGTCTTATGGCAGTCCTTTTTCCCCGTGTAGCAACAGGAAGAGTTATTTCCGTTGTTATGGAACTTTGTTCAGGAATGATTTTCTTCGGGGCAATCTTTTTTATGTCTTCTTCTGTCTATGCACCAAAAAGAACAATATCAAAATTGTTATGGGGCTTTACAAGTGGTGTAATTTGTATGCTCATTCGCTATGTAAGTCCTCTTGAAGAAAGTGCTTGTTTCGGATTTATAATTGCATGTTCTTTTTCCGACATTTTTGACAATCTTCCTCTCACACGTAAAGAGAAAAAATTAAAGAAAGACCTTGAACCTTATATTGAAACCGAAATTGTTACTGTCGTACCGAGCAAAATACTCAGTGAAATCCCTGATATGTCAGCAGAAGAAATTATTCAACAGGAAGAAGAACCTGAAGAAACAAAAGAAGATGTTATAACTCTCGAAAGTGAAAGTTTAGATGCAATAATTTCTGAGGAAAATACTGTAACTGAACAGGCTCCACCTTTTGCTATAGGAGGTGACCATGATGAAGGATAAAAACTCCACATTAAAAACCATTCGCAATAGCGCTCTTATTAAAAATCCGTTGCTTTTTGAGGCTATTGGTCTTTGTCCAGTCGTTGCCATTGCTCATTCGCTGAAACTCGCAGTTTTCCTTGCTGTTGTAACTGCAGTTGAACTTATTGTCTGTGAAGTATTGGCTTCAAAATTTCTTAAAAATGTCCGTCGATATTGGAGAGTTGCTCTTTATACCATTTTCGGCGTAACAATTATTTTTCCGGTAATGTATGCAACAAACAGGTTTTTCCCTGATACCACAGCAAACTTTGGCGTTTATCTTCCACTCATGGCGGTTAACTCTCTTATTGCTCTTCACTGCGAACGCTTTGCGGTAAAAAATGACGTTAAAACAAGTTTTATTGACGCATTTTCGTCAGCGTTAAGCTACGGTGTCGTTGCTATCGTTGTGGGTTTCCTGAGAGAGCTTTTTGCAAAAGGTACTATCTGGGATATTAACATAAACATGCCAATTAAACTTCCTGCTTTCCTGATGCCTTTTGGTGGACTTTTACTTCTCGGCTTTTTAGCTGCAGGGCTTAAAGCGTTTATCGGATATAAGTATCCCGAAGCTAACCCTGACAAAGGTTTTGACACGGCAGAAATCAGGCGTTCCCTTCGTGGTAAATTTACAGACCTTATGCGTGATGAATTTAATCCTTACGGAGAAGGTCCCGAAGAGCCTGTTAAAATTTACACGCCAAAGAGCAAGCGCAAACAAGAGAAAAAAGCAAAAACTAAACACAACGAAAATGTAACAGAAGTTGAAAACACAGAACAATCAATTGTTTCTGACACTTCTGTACAAGAAACTGATAACCACACATATCTTGATGAATTTTCGGAAATTCTTTCTGACCTTGAAGAATACAAAACAAAAAACAACTCCGGAAAGAAAAAGAAACGTGGAGGTGGCAGACGATGAGCATATTTCTAAATCTTATTTCCGCAGCTCTTTATGTAATGCTGTTTCAGAATCTCATCTTCAATGGCGGTTACGGGTTAAGCGAAGCTGTTCGAATGAGTGCGAAACCTCGTCAGCTTCTCCCTATGGCAGTATTCATTACGATTTTTTCAACCATAACATCTGCAATCTGTGTATTGGTTGATTTTTTCCCTGTAATCCGTAATCTCAGCGAAATCCCCCATGCACTTATATATGTTGGAGTGCTTTTGGTAATTTATATTTTCGCTATGATTATTGTAAATATTTACGGAAAAGTTCAACCAACAACAAAGCGACGTATCGGTATAGCGGCATTCAATTCACTTGTTTTTGCTATGCCCTTAATAAACTATCGTTCTGCGTTTACAGTAGTTGAATCAATCGGTGCAGGTCTTGGTGCAGGTCTTGCATACGTTATTGCTGTTATTCTTATTAACAACGGACTTAAAAAACTTGATACAAACACTTCAATTCCAAAAATATTCAAAGGAACTCCGGCAATTTTCATATATACTGCTATTCTTTCTTTAGCTTTTACAGGAATTTCCGGCACATCAGTATTTATTTAAAGGAACTCATATATGGCAAAAAATGAAAATAATCAGCGCCAACTTAAAGGCTACTACGGTTTTCAAAAAAATATCCTTCACGTCGCGGTGAACGTCCTATTCACGAAACCCGCAAAGCGAAGAAAAGAGAACGTAACAGAAAAATTCTGTTCTGCGTCTTTTTGTGTTGCCTGTTTATAGGGGTGTTTGTTTTCTCAAGATTTTGCTATAACCTTTCCACACGGCCTCTCGACAATAGCGAACCTGACTCTTCGTCATCTACCGTTACTGCTGATAATATCGGCGCAGTAAGAGCAATATATGTTGACAACAGCCTTCTCCGTGATTCAAATGAACTTCTTGAGTTTCTTAATCAGGCAAGCAAAAATGGATTCAATGCTGTTTTGCTTGATTTCAAAACCCGTGACGGTATTTTAACTTATGATTCAGATTTAATCTCTTACACCGGTTCTCAAAAATATAACGAAATTGACTATCCAATAATTCAAAAAATAAAACTTGAAGGATTTCTTGTTCTTGGAAGAATTTATTGCTTTGAGGATACATTTGCTCCTCAAAGACTTCACGCTTATGTGTATGAAAATCTTGAAAAAACAAGAATTTGGTTTGATGATTCGGCAATTACAGGTGGCAGAGTGTGGCTTGACCCAACAAATCAAAAAGCTACAAATTATATAGCATCTGTAATTGACGAGGTTACTGATTTAGGCGTGGATTGTGTTTACCTTGAATCTGTTCAATTCCCTGAATCACGAACAGGTGCTGTTCCCGTATATACAGAAGATGACACTAAACTGAATCGAAATCTTGTGCTTATGGATTTTATTGAAAAAGCAGTCAGTGCTGCAAACGGCAGACCTGTTATTCTCGGTGTTCCTTTGGATTGTATAGATGGCGGAAACGACGAAAAATGGGGTGGTACTCTTTTTGATACCGCTGCTCATATGTGTTCCCCATTACTCGAATCACCGGGAAGCGGGAATTATATTGAATATATTGAAAACAGTTATCTCGTTTTCAATGATAAAGCAAAAAATAATTTTTCTACTGTAAAAGTAATTCCTACAATAAAAAATCCAATAGAAAATCAGGAATTTTATGAAAATATTGCTTCAAGTAAGGCTGAAAGTTATATAATTATTCCTTGATTTTACAAAAAGACTTGAAATACAATAAATTTTATTGTATTATTTTATAGTGAATAAAAACAAAACGGAGGTATATTACCTATGGTATCAGCAGGTGATTTCAGAAACGGCGTAACTTTTGAAATGGACGGCAACGTATATCAAATCGTTGAATTCCAGCACGTTAAACCCGGTAAGGGCGCTGCTTTCGTAAGAGCAAAAATTAAGAACGTTATTTCAGGCGGTGTTGTTGAAAGAACTTTCAACCCAACTGAAAAATATCCAACTGCTTTCATTGAGAGAAGAGATATGGAATACTCATACAATGATAGTGGTCTTTACTACTTTATGGACCAGGAAACATACGATATGGTTCCTGTAAATGCTTCAGACCTTGGCGACAACTTCAAGTTCGTTAAGGAAAACATGGTTTGTAAAATCCTTTCATACAAGGGCAGTGTTTTCGGTGTTGAACCGCCAAACTTTGTTGTGCTTCAGGTAACACAGACTGACCCTGGCTTTGCAGGTAACACAGCAACTAACGCTACAAAACCTGCTACTCTTGAAACAGGTGCAGAAATCAAAGTGCCTCTCTTCATTGAAGAAGGCGAAATGATTAACGTTGATACTCGTACAGGCGAGTATATGTCAAGAGCATAAGGTAATACTATATTTGCCTTGATTTTTTCTGAATGGAGGAATAATAATGATGACAGTAACAGAAAAAGTAGCATATCTTAAGGGTCTTGTTGAAGGTCTTGACTTTGACAAAGATGATAAAGAAACAAAAGTTATTAACGCAGTTCTCGATGTTCTTGAGGACCTTGCACTTACAGTAAGCGACCTTGACGATGAAATGGCTCTCGTTACAGAACAGCTTGATGCTGTTGATGAAGATTTAGCAGACCTTGAAGAAATCTTCTATGATGAATGTGATGATTGTGATTGCGATTGTGAGGACTGTTGCGACTGTGATGCCGAAATGTATGAAGTTGAATGTCCTAACTGTGGCGAAATGATTTACTTCGATGAAGAAATCATTCTTGACGGTCAGGCTGAATGTCCTGCTTGTGGCGAAACTCTCGAATTCGATTGCGAATGTGATTGTGACTGCTGCGAAGGCGACGAAGAATAATTCAAATTCACAAAATTTTAGGACTACCAATTCGGTAGTCCTTTTTTTATTGCAATTATTTCCTTTTAATGATAAACTATTGTTATGGAGGGATTGATATGACAGATAACAAAAAAATGATGAAGATTTACACTGTTATGTGGGGAATTATTGCTGTTGTTTATGGCTTATGGATGTCTTTTGTTATGAGCTGGGACCAATATGCTTACATAATTCCAACAGAGGCAGATATGCTTTTACCTGCTGAACAGTTTATTGCAAAGTTTGACGGTATGCTTTATGAACCATTATATGCAAATGCAACTGTTTTTTGGCTTTGGGTAATCGGCTCAACAGTTTTATTGTTTTTGTACGCATTCTTTATTAGAAAAATTCTTTTTGCGGAAAAACTAACAAAAGCAACAACTATTTTCTGTGCTATAAATCTTATTGCAGGCTGTGCCTTTATAACCTGGTATGGATTTTTAAGCTTCCCTGAACAGTTCGGTAACATCTTAACTGATGTTACTGCAAGTATGTTGGGACTTCGTTACCCTTGGTACTTTAGAATGTGGGGTGTGCTTGCTTCTTTATCAATATTCACAAACACACTATATATGTACCGCAAAAACAACTATTTTGGTAAAGCAGGTGTAATTGTTACATCTATAGGCTGTGCTTCGATTTTTGTAACAATAAATGTACCTTCAGCAGGTCTTGACCTTGTTATGACTGCCCGTTGTCTTGGCCACTGGGCAACTGCACTTATGTTCGCATTTTTGGGTGCAGCAGGCGTTATAATCTTCCTTATTAACAAGGTTAAATCAAAAGACAAGAAATACACAATTGCAACCATAATTTTTGTAGCTGTGCTTCTTCTTATGCTTGTCCTCTTAGTAACTGTTGGTAAGAGTGCATTTATCGAAAATCTTCCTATGTGGGTTGCATATGCACTGTTATTCATCATCAACTTCACATCATTCTTTGATAAAAAAGATGCAAAAGAAACAGCAAAGGTATAGAGGAGATTTACTATGAAAGAAATTTTAATGTCAAATATTCCTGCAGCAGTTGCTGCCATTGGACTTATACTGTACTTCTTCGGTATGGCAGTTGTATTCATTACAAGCCCACTTAAAAATGCCGAAAGTTTTTCAATTAAGCCTGTTGATAATGCAGGTAAGACCGAAATCAGAGTTTATTACGGCGGTATTTCAGGTGCATTGGGCGGATTCTTACTTTTCCTTATGCTTGCTCTTAAGACACCTTACTATTCAATGATTGGCGGACTTTTCTTTGCAACAACAGTTTTTGTTACGAGAACAATTTTCCTTTGTGTTGATAAGGGCTGGAAATGTCCATACACAAAACTTGCAATTCCTGCAGAAGGCTTGTTTGTAATCGCACTCTGGACTTGTTTCGTACTTTCAAAGACATTGTATTGATAAAAGGTATGGTTAAATGACAGTAAATTATAAGAAAATTACAGCAGTTGTTCTTATTGACTTGATTATGCTATCTGTGATGTATTGCGTTTATGGATTTACTATCGGTGGCAAGCCTGAAATCATTACCAATGTTCCATATACTATATTTTCGTCAATTACACTTACTGCTATTTCAATTTTCACATATTTATTTATAACAAAACGTGCAATTGGTAAAAGTGTTTCACCAATTTTATTGGTTGGAATTTGGTTTATCGCATATTTTACATCGGTTGGCATATACAATTTTGGAAATGAGTTTTTAAACATTGAAGAACCGACTGAATATGAATCTACTGTTATTAGCGTTGAACAGAAAAGTTCAGGAAAAAGCTCTCATTATGTAATCTCTTTTAATGATAACAACGGAAACAAAGTTGCAGTTAGAGATGATTATTATGCCCCAGAAATTGGTGCAACTATAAATGTTAAAGAATATTCGGGTGCTTTTGGATATCCAATTTTTTATACTGATTTTGAAATTGCAGAGTCAATATTAGATTAAAAAGCGGAACCCCCTATAAAGTTACACTATGAATCTATATGAAAAAGGCAAGGTAAACAATACCTTGCCTTTGGTTTTATTCTGCAATCTTTTTAATTACATCAATGAACTGCTTTTCTTCGCTTAGTTCAATAGCACCCTTGTCAACAAGTGCTGCATTTGCAGGGTTAATCGGAAGTTTTGCAAGAACAGGAACACCGAGTTCCTTTGCAACTTCTTCAATCTTGCTTTCACCATAAATATAGTGTTTTTTGTTACAATCAGGACATTCAAAATAACTCATATTCTCAACTATACCAATAATCGGAACATTCATCATTTTTGCCATATTAACTGCTTTTTTAACAATAAGTGTAACCAAATCCTGAGGAGTTGTGACAATCACAATACCGTCAACAGGAAGTGACTGGAATACTGTAAGCGGAACATCACCTGTTCCAGGAGGCATATCAACAAACATAAAGTCAACATCACCCCATACTACTTCCTGCCAAAATTGATGAATCACACCTGATATAACAGGACCACGCCATACAACAGGCTGGTCTTCTTTTTCAAGAAGAAGATTTACACTCATAATTCTTGTGCCAAGTCTTGAAATCATAGGATAAATTCCCTCTGCACTACCTTCTGCACTTCCGTGAAGTCCGAATGCCTGCGGAATTGACGGACCTGTAATATCAGCATCAAGAATTGCTGTCTGATAACCCATTGTCTGTGC
>JAZSKT010000058.1:0-11934 GCA_045534995.1 Candidatus Fimenecus sp. | reverse complement strand
AGATTACATATGCTGTATCTTCAGGTGTTGCAAGTATTTCTGTTTTTGTCGGTTGTTCTGTCGAATTGAACAGACTTGTTGCATCAATACAAGGTGTTTTGCCTGCAAGATGTGTAAACTTGCTTTGAGTTACTACTGCTTTAGCATTACTGTTCTCTAATATGTAGTCTATTCTTTCCTGTGGATAATTTGGGTCAATAGGCAAATATGCATTACCACCTCTGACAACACCATATACTGCACCATACATTTCAAATGAACGTTCACAGATTACTGCTATTACAGATTTTTCATTTGCTGTGTATTCTCTTACCTTACTGTCTATTCTTTCTGCATAATTCTTAAACTCTTTAAATGTGATTTCTTTATCATTTGCTTTAAGACATACCTTATCCTTGTTTTCTTCACTCATCTTTTCAAAAAGACTGTAAATTGTTGTGCTTTCAGGGATATCGTATGTGTATTCTGTATTATTGAATTCTTTGAGAATTATATTTCTTTCGTTTTCTGTTAGTACAGATATATCCTTGATTTGTTTGGTTTCATCAAGGCATATTTCAAGAAGCGATTTGTAGTATTGCATAAACCTTTGTGTTGTTTCTCTTGTATATATATCTGTACAATATTCAACTGCAAACACCACATCTGTTTCTCTTGGCATAAATGTAAAGTTAAAATCACACTTTACTCCTGATGTTGCCACAGGCAACAACTCTGCCTGTTTATCCCCCAACTCTATCTTTGTTAACTGTTCACTTTGATATGCAAACATTACATCATACAGAGGATTTCTGTTGCTTACTTGTATATTGAGTTTCTTGACAAGTTCATTAAATGGATAATTTTGATTATCTATTGCAGAAATTGAGTTTTCACGAATTTCCTGCATAAGTGTATTTACTGTCTTGTTTCCCTCTGTGTTTGTACGAAGTGCAACAGTATTTACAAACATACCAATCGTGTTAAGGAATTTGCTGTTTCGTCCGCTTATTGGCATACCTACACATATATCTTCATTTCCTGAAAGTTTTGAAAGAAGAATATTGTAGCAAGTCATATAGTACACATAAGGTGTTACATTAAGTTCTTTACACTTGCTAATTATCTTTTCATGTGTTTCTAAGCTGATAATATCATATTCTATTGTACCGTTGAACTGTTGTTTTTCAGGTCTTTGATAATCTGTTGGTAATTCAAGTGTTGTTGGTTCTTCACTAAAGATATTTAACCAATACTTTTCATTAGCTTCTGTATGTGTATCTGTTACTGCAAATTCACCGTACTGAACAGTAGCCTTTAATTCTCTGTCCATATACAGTTCATTAAGGTCACCATAGAAAACGGGCAATGACTCACCATCAGCTATGATATGATGCATTACTAACATAACTGTGTTTTCATAATATCCTACTCTTAAAAGCGGTGCTTTTGAAAGGTCAAATGGTGCATTAAATTCAGATATATCATCACTTGCAAGTTTTTGCACTTCAATTGTTGCAATATCATTGATAACCTGAACTATCTGACCATCTTTGTTTTCAAAATGTGTTCTTAAACTTTCGTGTCTTTCAACAAGCTTGTTGATTGCGTTTTGAAGCTTGTTTACATCTAATTCTTCTACCTTAAATGCAATTGGCATATTGTAATGAGAAGATTCTTCCTTCATAAGCTGTGATGTGTATACTCTCATCTGTGCTGATGTTGCAGGAAGAACAGAATCATATGTAATTGTTTCTTCTTTTTCTTCTTTTTCTGTTAATTGTTTTGCAAGTTCCTGTATATTTACTGCTTCAAAAATTGACTTGATGTTTACTGTATAGCCCTTTTCTTCAAGTTTGCTTGTCAATTCAATAGACTTTAAGCTATCTCCGCCCATATCAAAGAAGTTTTCAAGGACACTCACCTTTTTTGTCTTTAATACTTCTTCTATTGCTTCACATACTGCTTTTTCTTCTACTGTCTGTGGTGCTTCATACTCTACTTCTGTTGTTATGTTGTTTAAATCAATTTCAGGTAATGAGTTTCTGCTGATTTTACCGCTTGATGTCATTGGCATTTCTTCAAGATGCACAAAAATATGTGGCACCATATATTTAGGTAATTTAGTTGAAAGAACAGTTCTCATTGTCTTTGCTTCTGTTCCTGTATAGAAGGCACAGATATATTGTCTGTCTTCTTCATCTTTCCTGACTACAACAGCACACTGAACTACACCGTCTACCTCTGCGACAGCGTTTTCTATTTCTCCTAACTCTATTCTCTGACCTCTTATTTTTACCTGGAAATCATTTCTTCCTACAAATCCGATATTTCCGTCTGCTCTCCAGAATGCTAAGTCTCCTGTTTTGTAAAGCTTTCCTTTACCAAATGGGTTATCTATAAACCTTTCGTTTGTTAACTCTTCCCTGTTAAGATATCCTGCACAAACACCATCACCCGCAATACACAATTCACCTACTACTCCTATTGGCGTTGGATTTAAATGTTTATCTGTGATGTAGATTTGTGTATTTGCTATTGGTTTACCGATATTAATATCCTCTGCGTCTGTTACTTCACTGAAGCTTGACCATACTGTTGTTTCCGTTGGTCCGTAAAAATTGAATATTCTTGCATCACAAGATTCTTTCAATTGCTTAAAGACGGTGGATTCAAGTGCTTCGCCACCCACGATTATTTTTTGTACACCACTAAGACTTACGCCACCTTCAATAAACAGTTGTAACTTGGTAGGTGTGCTTTGGAAAACATCAATTTGATTTCTATTAAACATTTCCTTTGCAAAATTGGGTATTTTACTTTCATTTTCATTAGCAAAAACTATTGTCATTCCGTTAAGTAACGGAACAAGAGTTTCAGCAATTACCATATCAAATCCCAAAGTTGCCATAGAACAAATGGTTTGACAAGATGCATAAACTCCGCTATACATACCGTGCTCATTATTATAGCAAAGGTTAACTGCATTCCTATGTGTAATTAAAGCACCTTTAGGCTTACCTGTACTACCAGATGTGTAGATGCAATAGCATCCCATACCGCTTGAAATTTGTATGTTTGGATTTGCATTATTTGGATTTTCAAGAAGTGTGTTGATATTGTCCTCAGTAATAAAGAAAGTTGCCTTACTGTCAGATAACATATATTCTTTTCTGTCTTTTGGGTAGTTCAAATCAATAGGGAGATACGTTGCTCCGGATTTTAGAATACCCAAAATTGCGGAGAATACATAACTATTTCTTTCAAGACAAAATGCTACTATATCTCCTGCTTTGACTCCTTTTTCAATAAGTCTGTTTGCAATTCTGTTTGATTCTTCATCTAACTCTTTGTATGTAAGTGTTTTATCGCTTGCAACTATTGCTTTTACATCAGCATTTTCTTTTGCAATTTCTTCAAAGAGAGTGTGCACACACTTGTCCCTTGGATATTCCGCATCTGTATCGTTAAAATCATAAAGAAGTTTTTGCTTTTCAGCAGGTGAAACCATTTCAAGGTCACAAATGTTTTTGTGAGGATTTTCAACAGCATCTTCTGCTATCGCAATCACCGAGTTCAACATTGTCTGAACTTCTTGTTCGCTAACCACCGAAGTTTTATATAATGCTTTTAAAACATTATGACTTTCACTAAATGCCTGCATGTGAAATTCTAACGGAATTGTGAGATAATCACTGTAAAAAATTTCTACTGCATAATCATCGTTTGGCTTGAACTCCAAAAAGTCCGCAGCAAACTCAAAAAGAGTGTTCGCCGGTTTATTTTCCTCTTTTAGCATTTGTTTTATGTCTTGTTGTGTGAATTTCTGGTGTCTGAAAATGTTTAACCAAGAATCTTCAATTCTGCGTGCATTTTCCATAAAGGAATCGGCTTGTATATTCACAACAAGAGGCACAATGTGCATATACAAACCGATTGTATTCAGTTCTGCCTGAGTAGTACGATTTAATACAGGAACACCAATCGTAAAGCTCTCTAAATCAAAAGCCCTATGAATATATGTAGCATAAACCGTATTGAAAAATGTAGCAACCGCAATATCGTTGTCTTCGCAAAACCTTCCAACTTTTTTTACAAGTTCAAACGATACTTCCATTCTTGTTTCAGCCGAAGCA
The DNA here is from genome assembly GCA_045534995.1 of Candidatus Fimenecus sp. Taxonomy (GTDB): domain Bacteria; phylum Bacillota; class Clostridia; order Oscillospirales; family Acutalibacteraceae; genus Fimenecus. The sequence goes on along the minus strand of JAZSKT010000058.1, from coordinate 7,819 downwards.
AAGTCAGGATTGTCGTTTTGTTTTGGGAACATCTCACAAACAGGATTTGTTTCAAATTGCTTTTTCCAGAATTCTCTGTCGGATAAAAATCTTTTAGATTTTTTATGTTTTTCCTCTTTTTCGATATATTCAGAAAAGCTTTGTAGTGCAGGAGGAGTATAGCTTAGGTCATCTAGATAATTGTTAATATGTTCGGACATAACAAAAGCACTGTACCCGTCAACAACGATGTGGTGGGCACAAATCAACACACCTGATGAGGTCGGTGTCTGGAAAACAATACATCTTACCAATCTTCCGTAAGGGTCTGTCTCCGAATCGACAAACTCTCGTGCATTAGCCATCAATTCTTCGTGCGAGTTCACCTGCATAAAAGGCCATTCTACATATTCATGCTCTTCAACATAAGTAACTGGACCATCATCAGTCTCTTTAATCTTAACACGAAGACTGTCATTATCCTCTACAAGTCTGTTATACGCATCGTTCAACTGTTTGTAGGAATACACTTTAGGAAAAGCCTCAAGAACCCCTTGATTCCAAATTGTACTATCAAGGAATACGTTTTTAGTATAAAAATTCTTTTGTGAAGATGTTAATTTAAATTCCATTATTTTTCCACCTACATAGACAAATCGCAATATAAAATGCGCTACTTTAGTTTATATATAATTTAAGTATAATATATCATTATAATTATACTCAAATAGCATAGTGATGTTAAGCAACACCAAGCCTGTTGATACCTTGTATATTTTGTCAACTTTGGCCACAAAAAACTCTTGAAAAAACATCTAAAATAGTGTATAATTCATGTATATTATGCTTTTTGAGGTGAAATTTATATGAAGCGTGAACCTAATATTTGGAGTGCACATCACGGCAAGGATAATTTCATACCTGAATATCCCGATTGTTCTATGTTTTCTTTCATGGAAAAAACAAAAAACAGACATCCTGATTTCACAGCTTTAGAATTCCAAAACAACAAAATAACTTTTTCGGAGATGTTTGCTCAGATTGAACTGATTGCTCAGTCTCTTTTAGCAAGTGGCATCAAAAAGGGAGACTATGTTTCTGTTGTGGCTCCTAATACACCACAAGCACTTAACATGGTGTATGCTATAAACCGTATCGGTGCAATTGCTAATATGATTCATCCTTTGCTTTCATCTGGTGAAATACAACAACTTGTTGAAAATGTTAACAGTGTCGCTTTGTTGACATTTGACCTGGTATATCCAAAACTTGCTGAAATCGAGTGGAAAAAACCATGCAACCCACTTATGATTGTTGCACACATTTCTGATGCACTTCCTTTCTATCTTAAGCCTATCTACAGACTTAAAGCAGAAAAGAAAATAAACTATAAGTCTAACCACAACACTATAGAATGGAACGACTTTATCAAAAAGGGTAAAAAGAGAAAAGAACCTCTTCCTGTTGATGACGGTAAGGGTGAAGATGTTGCAATTATCCTTTACAGTGGTGGTACAACAGGCCTTCCTAAAGGTGTTATGCTTCAAAACTTTGCCTTTAATGCTATAGCGGTTCAGTCTTCAGAAATCAAGCCTCTTGATACAAAGGATACAGCAGGAAAACGTGTGCTTGCACTTATGCCTGTTTTCCACGGTTTCGGACTGGCAATGTGTATTCACGTAATGCTTTCTTTCGGTTGTCATCTTTTCCTTGTGCCAAAATTTGATTACAAGGCATGTGCAAAGTTGATTTTCAAGAAAAAACTCAACTACATCTATGCAGTTCCTGCTTTGTATGAAGCATTGTCAAGAACTGAAGAGATTGAAAAGGCAGACCTTTCATTTATGGAAATGGTTGCTGTTGGCGGCGATAAGTGTGATAAAAAACTTATTAACCGTATGAATAAATACCTTGAAAAAGGCAATTCTAACGCTCGTTTAATGGATGCATACGGACTTACAGAAACTGTGTCCGGCGCATGTATTAACCCATTCTTTGGGATGAAAGAAGACAGCATTGGTCTTCCTTTCCCAGATAATGAAGTAAAAATTGTTAAAATCGGCACTCAGGAAGAACTTCCTTGTGGTGAAGATGGTGAACTCTGTATTTCAGGCCCTACACGTATGTTGGGATACTACAACAATGAAGAAGAAACCGCTCGTGTTCTTCAAAAACACGCAGATGGAAAAATCTGGGTGCACACAGGTGACATTTGTCATGTGGATGAAGATGGGTATGTTTATTATGGTCAAAGACATTCGCGAATGATTATTGTTGCAGGTAACAACGTATATCCAACACAGGTTGAAAAGGTAATTAACCAATGTGATGACGTCAACACATCCTGTGTTATTGGTGTAACCGGTTTAGCCGCTACCCAGAAAATTATTGCTGTTGTCCAACCTACAAGCATGGATATCGACCTTGAAAAGCTCCGTAAAGAACTTGTTAATTTGTGCGAAAAAAATGTTGCTGACTATGCAAGACCACAGGAAATTGTTTTCAGAGAAGAAATGCCTAAAACTGCTATGGGTAAAGTCAGCTTCAAAAAGTTAATTGAAGAAATGGAAGGAAAGAAATAAACTATGCTTGAACGTATTGAAAAAGTATTTTCAGAGGTTACAGGAGTATCTGAACCTAATTTAACTCTCAAAACTAAAATTGATAAAATTCCTGAACTGTCATCTTTAGGTGTTGTTCAGCTTATCTGTGGACTCGAAGACGAATTTGATATAGAAATTCCAAACTCTGTTCTCAAAAAAATCAAAACAGTTGGTGACGTTGTTAAGTTCCTCGAAAAGAACGCAGACTAATGAGGTATTTAAATGTATATTACTATGTTAAAAAGTAAAATTCATCGTGCGACAGTCACTCAATCAGATTTAAACTACGTGGGTAGCATTACAATTGACAAGAAATTAATGGATGCTGCAGGTTTACTTGAATACGAAAAAGTGCAGATTGCCGACATTGATAACGGCAACAGATTTGAAACTTACATAATTGCCGGTGAAGAAAACAGCGGTTGCATTTGTCTTAACGGTGCTGCCGCAAAGTGTGTTGAAATAGGAGATAAAATCATTATTATGGCTTATGCCCAGATGACACCTGAGGAAAATGAAAATCATTATCCAAAAGTCGTTTTTGTTAATAATAAAAACGAGATTACTGAGATTGCTAATTACGAAAAGCACGGTGAAATAAAATAATTTTTTCAAAAGACAGTTGTTCTTTGCAACTGTCTTCTTTTTTCAAACACACATTACTAACATTGTTGATTTTTGTGCGTTATTGTGATATCATAATTTATTATAATTATTTCATTGGAGCAAATAAAATGAGTATCGTAAGAAATATTGAACTTTATAAGTCAGGTCAGCAGAAAATCGACTGGGTAAAGGCACATATGCCTGTTCTTCGCAGTATTGAAAAAGATTTCAGCGAAACAAAGCCTTTCAGAGGTAAAAAAGTTGCCCTTTCAATTCATCTTGAAGCCAAAACCGCATATCTTTGTACAGTTCTTGCAGCAGGCGGAGCAGAAATGTATGTTACCGGGTCAAATCCTCTTTCAACACAAGATGATGTTGCGGCAGCACTTGCACACAACGGACTTAATGTTTTTGCTTGGTACAATGCAACCGGCGAAGAATATATTGAACATCTTCGTTGTGTTATTAAAGCAGGTCCTGACATAATTATCGATGACGGCGGTGACCTTGTTAACCTTATTCACAACGAATATCCCGAACTTTTGCCCAATGTTTTAGGCGGTTGTGAAGAAACAACAACAGGTATTATCCGTCTTGTTTCAATGCATAAAGACGGTCAGCTTAAATTCCCTATGATTGCTGTAAATAATGCAAAATGCAAATATCTTTTCGACAATCGTTACGGCACAGGTCAATCAGTATGGGACGGAATCAACCGTACAACAAACTTAATCGTTGCAGGTAAAAAGGTTGTTGTTGCCGGTTATGGTTGGTGCGGTAAAGGTGTTGCAATGCGTGCAAATGCTCTTGGGGCGCAGGTAATCGTTACAGAAATTGACCCTATTAAAGCTATGGAAGCAAGAATGGACGGTTTCTTTGTAATGGAAATGACAGAGGCTGCAAAAGAAGGTGATTTCTTCGTTACTGTTACAGGTTGTAAAGATGTTATTACAGAAAAAGTTTTCAAAAACATGAAAGACGGTGCTATCTGTTGTAACGCAGGTCATTTCAATGTGGAAATCAATCTTCCTGACCTTGAAAAAATGGCTGTTGAAATTAAACCACAGAGAAACAACATTATGGGATATGTTCTTCCTGATGGCAGAACAATCAGCATTATTGCCGAAGGCAGACTTGTAAACCTTGCGGCAGGTGACGGTCATCCTGCAGAAATCATGGATATGAGTTTCTCTATTCAAGCACTTTGTGCTGAATATATTGTTAACAACAATGGCAATCTACCTGTAGAAGTTGTTGATGTTCCCGAAGAAATTGATAAAAAGGTTGCTTGGAGAAAGCTTAACAGCTGGGGAACAAAAATCGACAAGCTCACAGATGAGCAGGAAAAATATATAAACAGTTGGAACGTGTAAAATGGCGAATAACGATTTTAGATTTTTAAATGAAAAATGTCTTGTTTGTAACGAGCATTTCAAAGAAAACGATGACATTGTAGTATGTCCCGAATGCGGAACACCTCATCACCGTGAATGTTATAAAGAAAACACAAAATGTGCTAATCACAAAAAGCATAGCGAGGATTTTCGGTGGGAGCCTACTTTTGTAACTCTCGAAGAGGTCAATAATACACCTGAAAAAGAGAACAACTCTCCTTTTGGTCAACCCATTGACCAAAATCAGATGCCTATGGGAAATCCTTTTTCGCTTCTTCAGATAAATCCTTTTGATTCTTTTCCTAAAGAACTTGAAGACGGAGTTAAAACAGAGGACGTGACATTTTTTATCCGTCACGAATCTCCAAAATACATCAAAAAATTTCAGCAGATTAAAAATGGAAAAACCACATGGAATTGGGCCGCATTTTTCTTTGCTCCCTATTGGTTCTTTTACAGAAAACTTTATAAATTAGGTGTAATTTTTCTCACAATATTTGTTTTACTTTCATCAATGAGTTTTCTTCCTCCTGCAGTAAGATTTTCAGAAACTATCTACGATTTTGAATCGCAGATACAAGAACTTACTGAATCTGAGGAAAAAGAATCAGAATACCAAACGGCAGTAATGGAACTGTATGAGTCTGCCTACAAAAAGATAAATGAAAACAAAACAGGACTTATTATTTATACAGTTCAAAGTCTTACCTCTTTTGCCATTACAATTTTTATAGGACTTAATGCTAATAAATGGTATTACAAGCATACAATTTCACAGGTAAAAAAGATTTGTGCTGAAACCGAAACAGAAAAACTCAAAGAGAAACTTTTCATCACCGGTGGTGTTGCTTACGGTCCGGCTTTTCTTGCTATTCTCGCCGAAAAAACCGTTTTTCTTGCGTTGGAAATGTTATTATCAGCATTTATGTAACTGATAATATTTTATAAAAATTATTAAGGAGTTCTTAATATGAAAATTACAAAAGCTATTATCCCTGCGGCAGGTCTTGGTACAAGAGTTCTCTCTGCATCAAAGGCAGTTCCGAAGGAAATGCTTAACATTGTTGATAAACCTGCAATTCAGTATCTTGTTGAAGAAGCTGCAAAGTCAGGTATTACCGATGTGCTTATCATTACAAATCGTGGTAAAGGCGTTATTGAAGACCATTTTGACCACGCATATGAACTTGAGGATAAACTTAGCAAAAATCCCGATAAAAAGGACCTTTACGATTCAGTATTTGAATGTTCACAGTTTTGCAACACATATTTCATTCGTCAGAAAGAAACAAAAGGATTAGGTCACGCAGTTCTTTGTGCAAAGAATTTCGTAGGTAACGAGCCATTTGCAATTCTTTATGGTGATGATGTTTTCATTTCAGACAAAGAGCCTGTTACAAAACAGCTTATTGACGCTTATGAGAAGTATGGAAAAGGTGTTGTTGGTGTTAAAGAAGTTCCCGCCAAAGACGTTACAAAATACTGCTCACTTCAGGTTGAACCTATTGAAGACAAAGTTTTCAACTGCACAGATATGATTGAAAAACCAAAGCCTGAAGAGATTATGTCAAACTATTCAATTCTCGGTCGTGTTGTAATGCCACCTGAAATTTTTGACATTCTTGAAAACACACCAAAAGGTGCAGGTAATGAACTTCAGCTTACTGATGCCATGAAAACTCTTGCACAGACAAAAGGCGTTATCGCTCTTGACTATGATGGTATCCGTTACGATATGGGTAACAAAATGGGTATTATGAAAGCAAACTGCGAAGTTGCTCTCAAGCACCCGGAAATCGCAGAAGATTTCAAAGCATATATTAAAGAACTCGCAAAGACATTATAATTAGACATAAAATTGAAGGACGGTTCGTTTTGAACCGTCCTTTTTGTTTTTTATTTACAGAAGTAGTTTTTAATTCTTTCAACTGCTTTGATTGTGTTTTCCGTTGAGCCGAATGCCGTGAGTCTGAAATATCCCTCGCCACTTGGTCCAAAGCCCTCGCCCGGAGTACCTACAACCTGAATGTTTTCAAGAAGTGTATCGAAGAAGTCCCAACTGCTCATTCCGTCGGGAGTTTTGAGCCATACATAAGGTGAATTTACTGCACCGTAAACTGTAAAGCCACATTCTTTAAGTCCGTTGTAAATAATCTTCGCATTGTTCTGGTAATATGCAATAATTTCGCGAACCTGCTTTTTACCCTCTTCGCTGTAAACAGCTTCAGCAGCTCTCTGTGTGATGTAAGAAACACCGTTAAACTTTGTTGCCTGACGTCTTGCCCAAAGCGCATTGAGTTCAACACCGTCAACCTTAATATCGTGAGGAACAACTGTATAACCGCAACGAACACCTGTGAAACCTGCAGTTTTTGAGAAGCTTCTGAACTCGATTGCGCAGCTCTTTGCTCCCTCAATTTCATAAATTGAATGAGGTACATTTTCTTCTGTGATAAATGCTTCATAAGCAGAGTCAAACAGGATTACAGCACCATTTTCATTTGCATAATCAACCCATTTTTTTAGTTCGTCTTTTGTTGCTGCCATACCTGTTGGGTTGTTAGGGAAACAAAGATAGATAATATCAACCTTTTCCTTTGGAAGTTCAGGTAAGAAATTATTTTCTGCACTACAAGGCATATAGTAGATGTTGCTCCAACCCTCTGCTGTTTTATCTCCTGAACGACCACTCATAACATTTGTGTCAACATAAACAGGATATACAGGGTCACAAACTGCAACCTTGTTATCTGTTGAAAAGATGTCACCGATATTACCACAGTCACTCTTTGCACCGTCTGATACAAAGATTTCGCTGTTATCAAGCTCCACGCCACGAGATTTATAGTCATTTTCATTAATAGCATCTAAAAGCCACTTGTGACCATATTCAGGCGGATAACCCATAAATGTTTTTTCGTCTGCCATTTCATTAACAGCCTTATGCATAGCATCAATACAAGCATCTGCAAGAGGACGAGTAACGTCACCGATACCAAGACGGATAATCGGCTTATCAGGATTTGCCGCAACATAAGCATTTACCTTTTTTGCAATATTAGAAAAAAGGTAAGAACTTTGAATTTTTAAGAAATTGTCATTTATTTTCATTTTTGTCCCTCCAAGATGGATTTATATTTCACCATCAAATACTTTAATCGCATTTCCACTTAAATACACATTATCGTTTTCTTTCCATTGAACTTTTAAAACGCCACCTTTGGCTTGAATGGTGAT
>JAZSKT010000023.1:0-4684 GCA_045534995.1 Candidatus Fimenecus sp. | reverse complement strand
AATTTCAGTTTTCGAAAGTCCCATATTGGTAGGACCAAAGGCAATATCCTTATAAACCGTTTCCTCAAAAAGCTGATATTCGGGATATTGAAAGCAAAGGCCAACACGGAAACGAGCATCATAAAGAGCTCCTTTTGAATCGTGGATATTTTTACCGTCAAGGAAAATGGTTCCGTTAGTAGGCTTCAAAAGTCCGTTAAGATGCTGAACAAGAGTACTCTTTCCTGAACCTGTATGACCGATAATCGCCACGAATTCGCCTTTATCTAAATCTATATTTACATTGTCAAGTGCGGTGATTTTGAAAGGTGTGCCTTCACCGTAGACATATGTTAAATTTTCTGTTTTAAGGTGGGACATTTTTTACTGACCTTTCAATAAATCATCTATGTTTTCTACTAATTCATCAATGCTCAACAAATCATTTTTAAGGTTAATTCCGTCTTGTTTAAGCATTTTTGCAAGTTGACAAGTCTGCGGTACATCAAGACCGATACTACGGATTTTTTCTGTATCTGCAAAAACTTCTTTTGGTGTTCCGTCCATAAGAAGATGACTGTCATCCATTACAACAATTCTATCGGCTTCACAAGCCTCTTCCATATAATGAGTGATATAAACTACCGTTATGCCAAGCTCACGATTTAATCGTTTAATGGCACTCATAACATCTCGTCTACCCTCGGGGTCAAGCATAGCAGTAGGCTCGTCAAGAATAATGCAACGAGGCTCCATAGCAATAATACCTGCTATTGCAACACGCTGTTTCTGACCACCTGAAAGCTTATGAGGTTCGTGGTTTTTATATTTATACATACCGACGATTTTTAAAGAATCATCAACACAACGACGGATTTCAGCAGGGTCAATGCCAAGATTTTCAGGACCGAATGCCACATCCTCTTCAACAATTGTTGCGACAATCTGATTATCAGGATTCTGAAAAACCACACCAACCGTCTGTTTGATTTTTATATCGTCATCTTCGTTTTTTGTATCCATCCCGTCAACGAGAACAGTTCCCTGTTCAGGAATTAAAAGTCCGTTTGCAAGTTTTGCAATGGTACTTTTACCTGAACCGTTATGACCGAGTACAGCCATAAATTCGCCTTCATTGATTGTCAATGAAAAATCTTTTACAGCCGGTGCTAAAACAACACCTTCGTCATCACTTTCATAACGGAATGTGACATTTTTAAATTCAATAATACTCATTATTTACTCCAAATCGCAGATGCTCCGCAAGGCAATATAAGTCCGTTTTCAGTAGTACGAAGTCCGATTTCACTACCAGTTACCTTACCACCGAAACGATTTTTCACAACAGCGCCTAAAATATATTCCATTACTGATGGTGAAAGTCCTGTTGTATAAGAATTTATAAGTACCATAAGTGGGTCATCACTTAAAACCTGACTGCAAAGTTCAACAAATCCGTAAACCTCATTTTCGAGTTTCCAAACTTCACCACCGGGCCCTCTGCCGTATGATGGTGGGTCCATAATGATGATGTCATACTTGTTACCACGACGAATTTCTCGCTGAACGAATTTGATGCAATCGTCAACTATCCAACGAACTTTCTTATCAGCCACACCTGATGAAACTGCGTTTTCCTTTGCCCAGAGTGTCATACCCTTTGATGCATCAACATGACAAACCGTGGCACCTGCTTTAAGTGCTGAAACAGTAGCACCGCCTGTATATGCAAACAAATTAAGAACTTTTACTTCACGGTTTGCATTTTTTATGATTTCTGCAACCTTATCCCAGTTTGTTGCTTGTTCAGGGAAAAGACCTGTGTGCTTAAAGCCCATTGTTTTTATATTAAAAGTCAAATCACGATAGCCGATAGTCCAGAAATCGGGAATCTTGTTTCTGATTTCCCATTGTCCGCCACCTGTCTGCGAACGGTGATACACGGCATCAGCTTTTTTCCAAAGCGGATTTTTCTTTTCTGTTTTCCAGATAACCTGTGGGTCAGGACGAATTAAAGTTATGTTCCCCCAACGTTCAAGTCGTTCACCGCAGGAGCAGTCAATAAGTTCATAATCTTTCCAATTATCGGCAACTCGCATTTTATACTAACCTTTCTCTTACAACCTGAGCGACACTTTCGCCCAATTCCTTAATTTTATCTAAATCCCTACCCTCAAGCATTACACGAACAAGTGGTTCTGTTCCTGAAAGACGAACAAGAATTCTTCCGTCATTCCCCAGTTCTTCTTCAACCTGCTTAATCGCATTCTGTACTTCTTTATCTTTCGGGAACTGTGCTTTACCAAAGTTTGAAACACGGACATTTATAAGCACCTGTGGATAAACTTCCATTTCACTGCTAAGCTCTTTAAGTGTTTTTCCTGTATCTTTCACAACTGCAAGTAACTGAATGGCAGAAAGTTGTCCGTCACCTGTTGTTGCATATTGTAAAAAGATAATATGTCCTGACTGTTCACCACCAATGCTATATCCATTGGCGTGCATGTTTTCAAGAACATAACGGTCACCGACTTTTGTTTTTTCGCACTTAATATCGTTTTCCTCGCAGAATTTAAAAAATCCCATATTACTCATAACGGTAACAACAGCAGTATCCTTTTTAAGTTTGCCTAAAGATTTCATATGCTTTGCACAAACTGCAATACATTTATCACCGTCAACAACTTCACCTGTATGGTCAACTGCCAACATTCTGTCAGCATCACCGTCAAAGGCAAATCCCATATGGCAACCATTCTGGACAACACATTTTTGTAATTGTTCAAGGTGGGTTGAACCGCAATCCTTGTTGATATTAGTTCCGTCAGGCTCTGCGTTTATAACAATAACTTCAGCACCAAGACGAGTGAAAACTTCTTCTGCTGAAACACTTGATGAACCGTTGGCACAGTCAAGTGCAATTTTATATCCCTTGAAACTCATATTTGTAGCTGAAAGAAGATGCTCAATGTAATCTGCAACAGCATTATGTGACCTTGTTACACGACCAACTTCTCCACCAATTGGTGCTGGAATTTCGAGAGCATTGTCAAGAATAATTTCTTCGATTTCATTCTCAAGTGCATCAGGTAATTTATAACCATTAGATTGAAAAATTTTAATTCCGTTATATTCGCAAGGGTTATGTGATGCAGAAATCATAACACCTGCATCGCATTCATATTCACGGACTAAAAATGCCACTGCAGGAGTAGGCACAACACCTAACTGCAACACATCAGCACCAACTGAACAAAGACCTGCTGTAATAGCACTTTCGAGCATTTCTGATGACGCTCTTGTATCCATTCCAATAAGCACCTTTGGTCTTTTGCCGTTTAAGTTTTTGCTAAGCACCATAGCTGCTGCTCTGCCTATCTGCATACTGAGTTCACAAGTAAGTTCTGTATTTGCGACGCCTCTTGCACCGTCTGTGCCAAAAAGTCTGCCCATATAAATCTCCTTTTATAAAAGTGATGTTTGTGTTTCAAACCCTAAATGCTTATATGCTAATGGTGTGACAACTCTGCCACGAGGTGTTTTTGCTAAAAATCCTATTTGCATTAAATACGGCTCATAAACATCTTCAATTGTAACTGCTTCTTCTCCTATTGTAGCTGCGATTGTTTCAAGTCCAACAGGGCCACCGTTGAAATTGCGAATCATGGTTGTGAGCATAAGTCTGTCAATATTATCAAGACCGATTTCGTCAATTTCCATTCTACCCAGTGCTATTTTTGCGTTATCCTCGCTGATTACACCATTGCTCATAACCTGTGCAAAGTCACGAGCTCTTTTTAAGAGTCTGTTTGCAATTCGAGGTGTTCCGCGTGAACGAGAAGCAATTTCCATTGCACCGCCGTCTTCAGCATAAATATCAAGAATACCTGCACTACGCTTAACTATCTGTGAAAGTTCTTCTGGAGTGTAAAGTTCAAGTCTTAAAATCACACCAAATCTGTCACGAAGAGGTGCGGTCAGCTGACCTGCACGGGTTGTTGCACCGACTAATGTAAATCTCGGTAAGTCAAGACGAATTGAACGAGCTGACGGACCTTTACCGATAATAATATCAAGTGCGTTATCTTCCATAGCAGGATAAAGAACTTCTTCAACAGCACGGGAAAGACGATGAATTTCGTCAATAAAAAGCACATCACCGTCATTGAGATTTGTAAGCAAAGCTGCTAAATCACCCGGTTTTTCGATTGCAGGACCTGATGTTACCCTGATTTGAACACCCATTTCGTTTGCGATAATTCCCGCAAGTGTAGTTTTACCAAGTCCGGGAGGGCCATATAACAACACATGGTCGAGAGTATCACCTCTGTTTTTTGCCGCTTCAATATAGATTTTTAAGTTTTCCTTAACTTTTTCCTGACCGATATATTCTGTTAATACTTTAGGTCTTAAAGAAATTTCTATATCACGGTCAGTTTCAGTAAAATCGGGAGTAATTATTCTGTTTTCATTTTCGAAATCCATTATTTAATCCCCCTTAACCAAGTGAAAGCATTTTAAGTGCTTGTTTAATAATATCTTCAACTGAAAGTGAACTGTCAATTTTACTTACCGCAACACTTGCATCACTCTGCGAATAACCGAGCATTTCAAGGGCAGCAACAGCCTCTGCAGTATTTGAATTTGAAAGAGTTGAGCTGACCGCTGTAAGGTCAATTGAAGAATCAACACTTCCCATTGATTT
>JAZSKT010000033.1:0-29281 GCA_045534995.1 Candidatus Fimenecus sp. | reverse complement strand
CTCCTTGGCTCACAGAACGACATGGCTACGATCCGACTTAAGAATTGACTGGAGTCGAGTTAAAGAAGATGGAATTCAGTTCGCCATGATTCGTTCAACTTTTGGTTGGGGAAACGATAATGTGGATGTTCTTTTCGATACAAATTATGAAAATGCAAAAAAAGTGGGTATTCACATTGGTACATACCATTATTCTTATGCAAGAACTCCTGAGGAAGCAATAAAAGAAGCAGAGCATTGTTATTCTGTCATCAAAGGAAAAAACTTTGATTATCCTGTGGCATATGATATGGAAGAGGCAGGAGTTGCTTCGCTTGGAAAAAAGCGTGTTTCCGAAATTGCAAAAGCATTTTGCGAAAAGATGGAGAGTTACGGATACTATGTGTGTATTTATTCAAACAAACATTGGTTTGACAATTATTTCACGGATGAAATTTTTGAAAAATATGATATATGGCTGGCTCAATGGGCAAATAAACCCACCTTTGGAAAACCTTATGGTATCTGGCAAAAGAGTTCCAAAGGAAGAGTTGACGGTATCAATGGCTATGTGGATTTAGATGAATCATACAAGCACTATCCGTCTATTATGAAACATAATGGATTAAATGGTTACAAAAAAACACAGAAAGAACCTGAAACAGAAAAACCTGCGACAAAAAAATATTCAGCGGGACAAAAAGTGACGTTGAAAAAAGCCTCTTTGTATACTTCGTCCGTATCTTCAAAAGAGGTAAATGTTATCAGTGGTGAATATTATATTTATGACGGTAAAGTTATGAATAACAGAATGAGAATTACAAATTCCAAGGATAATGTAAATCGCAAACCAGCGGGAAAATTCGTTACCGGATATGTAAATAAAAGTGATTTGGAGTAGGCCTATGACAGAGATGGATGTTTTGAATCACAGACTGGATGCGGTAGAGGAAGATATAAAAATTCTTTATAAAAAAATTAACGAGGTTACGCTGACACAAGTGCAGAGTGTCACAAAACTTGACAGCATGCTCGTAACTCTGGGAGAATTAAAGGAAAGCATAGAAACCTTGAAAAAACGTCCCGGATGGCTATGGGATAAACTGATAGTTGCACTTGTGGGAGCAATCTGTGGTGTTGTAATAAACCAACTGATACTTTAATATGAATCAAGGAGAAAACATGATAGAATTTATTATCGAAAATGCCCTTTTGCTGATTCCCGTACTTAACATTGTGGGCGCTATAATCAAGAACACAGAAAAAATTCCTGACAAGTATATTCCGCTTATACTTTTGTTTTTCGGAATTCTTGGTGCAATCGCAATTTTGGGACTTTCACCTGAAAGTGTTGTGCAGGGAATTCTTGTGACAGGAATGGCCGTTTACGGAAATCAGGTTGTGAAACAATTAAAGAAAAGTGAATAAAAAAGGAAACCCTATGGATTTTTATCCATAGGGTTTCTTGGTTTATATATTGAATTATTCTTCGTCAACTTTTGCTTCTGCAATAACTTTTTCAACAATGTTCTGTGGAGCCTGTTCATAACGAGTGAACTCAAATGAGAATGAACCGCGTCCTGCTGTTACTGAACGGAGAACTGTTGTAAAGTCGCCCATTTCAGCCATTGGAACTTCAGCAGTAAGTTCCTGCATCTTTGGTTCGTCAGCAGGTCCCATACCGAGAACTCTGCCTCGACGCTTTGTGATGTCGCCCATAATATCACCAAGGTTGTCATCAGGCATACGAGCAACAAGAGTACCAACAGGCTCAAGAATTGTTGGGTCAGCCTTTGGAATACCTGCCTTATATGCAAGAGATGCTGCCCTCTTGAATGCCATTTCTGATGAGTCAACAGGGTGGTAAGAACCGTCATAAAGAGTAGCCTTAACGCCTACCATTGGATAACCTGCAAGAACGCCCTTAAGAACGCAATCACGAAGTCCCTTTTCAACTGCAGGAAAGAAGTTCTTTGGAACTGCGCCACCGAAAACTTCTTCTGCAAATATGAGTTCATCACTGTCGCAAGGCTCGAAACGGATATGTACATCACCGAACTGACCGTGACCGCCTGACTGCTTCTTATGTTTACCTTGTGCTTCAGCAGATTTACGGATTGTTTCTCTGTAAGCAACCTTAGGAATACTGAGGTCAACCTCTACACCGAACTTGTTCTTAAGTTTTGAAACGATAACATCAAGATGCTGTTCGCCAAGACCTGAAAGAACCTGTTCTTTAGTTTCTTTATTGATTGTGAATGAGATTGATGGGTCTTCTTCCATAAGTCTGAAGAGTCCCTGAGCAACCTTTTCTTCTTCACCCTTTTTGCGAACATTAACTGCCATTGAAAGACAAGGATTAGGACAATTAACACCGTCAAGAATTACAATATTTTTAGCATCACAAAGTGTGTCACCAGTCTTAACGCCTGCAAGCTTTGTAACAACACCGATATCACCGGCGATGATTTCTTTAGCATCTTCCTGTTTGCCGCCCTTAACAGTAACGATTTTACCCATCTTTTCTGTTTCGCCTGTACGAACATTATAAGCCTGAGTATCACCTGCAAGTTTACCGCTAACAACCTTGAAGAATGACATCTTACCTACGAATGGGTCAGCAACTGTCTTGAAGCAGATTGCTGCAAGAGGTCCGTTGATGTCACAAGGAAGAACCACATCTTCACCTGCTTCGTTCTTTGCTGTTTCGCCTGCATAACCGTAAGCACCAGGAACTGACCAAGCAAGGTTATAAAGAAGCTGGTCAACACCTGCACCTGTAAGACCTGCAACCGCATAAACAGGATAAATTGAACCGTCAAAAATACCTGTGCAAAGACCTTTAAGAATTTCATCAGGAGTAAATGTTTCACCCTCGAAGAATTTCTCCATAAGCTCGTCGTCAGTAGTAGCAACTGCTTCCATAAATGCAGCTGTCATTTCTTCAATAACAGGGTCCTGAGGCATAGCAACTTTTGTTGCCTTACCGTCTGCGTCATATTCATAAGCCATACCTGTCATAAGGTTAACATATGACTTTGTAACATTACCTTCCATATAAGGAATGATTGTAGGACAAAGCTTGTTGCCGTAAACTTCCTTAAGTGCTTCAAAAGTCTTATAGAAACTTCTGTGGTCAGAGTCAGTTTTTGTAATAGCAAAGAACTTCGCAAGTCCTCTCTTTTCAGCAGCCTTGAATGCTTTTTCAGTACCAACGTCAACGCCTGAACCTGCACTTGTAACGATAAGAACTGCTTCAGCTGCACGAACTGCTTCAGCCGCGCCACTTTCAAAGTCAAAAAGACCGGGAGCGTCAATTATATTCAACTTTGTGTTGTCCCATTCAATAGCAGCCATTGCTGAAGAAACTGAAGATTTTCTTCTCTTTTCTTCAGCGTCAAAGTCGAGAACAGTGTTACCGTCTGCAACCTTACCGAGTCTGTCAGTAGCACCTGCTAAATAAAGCATTGCTTCACAAAGAGTAGTTTTTCCTTTTCCGCCGTGACCGAGCACAGCAATATTTCTGATGTTGTTTGAGGTGTAAGCCTTCATAAGCCTTCCCTACCTTTCCATTAGTATGCCTTTTATGTGAAAAATAAATAGAATTTTTCAACACATTAAAAGAATTATAGCATAATTGAACAAACAATGCAACTATGTTTTAATAACTTTTTAAATATATTTTAATTTAAGGATAAGACCTTTTTCTGTTGATTTTTCAGGTCAGTAAATGTATAATTATTGTATATGCAATTTAAAAGGAGATTATAGATATGTTACCTCCCATAATTGAATTTTTAAAAGACAAAAGTGTGCTGATTCTCGGCTTCGGCAGAGAAGGTAAAAGCACATACAATTATATAAGACGCTATCTGCCTGAAAAGTTACTGGGCATAGGTGATGGCAGAGAGCAGAAAATTGACGACGAAAATGTTGAATATTACTGTGGCGAGGATTATCTTTCTCATATAGGTAAGTTTGATATTGTAATGAAAAGTCCGGGAATCTCCTTTGTGAATGTGGATATTCCCGAAGGCACTTATGTTACTTGTCAGACAGATTTGTTTATGAAATATGCACCGTGCAAGAAAATCGGCGTAACAGGCTCAAAAGGTAAAACTACAACCTCAACACTTACATATAAAATGCTTTGTGCAGGTGGTGTTGACTGTGAACTTATGGGCAATATGGGACTTCCTGTGTTTGACTATATTGAAGAAATGACAGAGGATAAAATCGCCGTAATCGAGCTTTCATCACATCAACTTGAATTTACGAGAAGTTCGCCAAATGTTTCAATTCTCACAAATATTTATGAGGAACACCTTGAACATTACAAAGGCGGAATGACAGGATATGTCAATTCGAAGCTTAACATTGTAAGGTATCAGGGCGAAAACGATACGTTTATATATAATGGCACACAAGGTCTCCTGCCATATTTTGATGTAAATTCTGTGAAATCAACTGCTATTGCTGTGAAAAAGGATGAAGAATTACCTTTTGAAATCGAAAACATTCATCTTGCAGGTGAGCATAACCGTCATGATGTGCTTTATGCCTTTACTGCCGCATCAAAATTTGGCGTAACTGCTGAAAATGCAAAGAAAGCCATTGATGACTACGAAGGTATTGAGCATAGAATGGAAAATATTGGTATATATAATAGTATAACTTTTTATAACGATTGTATTGCCACAATTCCTCACGCAGTTATGTGTGCAGTCAATGCCATAAATGCAAATACGCTCATTATCGGCGGCAAGGACAGAGGAATTGACTATACTGATTTCGCTATTGACCTTGAAAACAGCAATTTAAATGTGATTATTGGTACAAAAACTACAGGTCATAAGATAATTGATATGATGGTTGCCAATGGCACAGAAAAAATTCTGATTAAAGCAGAGAATCTTGAAGAAGCAGTAAAACAGGCTTTTGAAAATACGAAAAAAGACGGGGTCTGCATTTTGTCACCTGCCGCTTCAAGTTACAATGAGTATAAGAATTTTGAGGAAAAAGGCAGACATTATAAAGAATTAGTTAAGAAGTACGGAGTGTGAATTATGGACTTAACAGAAAAGCAAATAAGTTACGAATATAAATTCCAAGGCAAAATTGTAAATCTTCGCGTTGACGACGCACTTCTTCCAAACGGCACAACAGCAAAAAGAGAAATTGTTGAGCATAACGGTGGCGTATGTGTAGCACCTCTCGATAATGAGGACAATCTATATTTTGTAAAGCAATTCCGCTATCCTTATATGGAAATTGTCACAGAACTTCCTGCAGGTAAACTTGAAAAAGGCGAAGACCCATTTGAAGCAGGAAAAAGAGAGTTGAAAGAAGAAACAGGCGCAGTTGCGAAAAAATATGTTGATTTGGGAAAACTTTATCCAACGCCCGGATACTGCGGTGAAATTATCCATATGTACCTTGCAACCGATTTGGAATTCGGTGAGCAGAGTCCCGATGAGGACGAGTTTTTAGAGGTTTATAAAATTCCTCTTTCAAAAGCAGTTGAAATGGTTATGAATGGTGAGCTTCGTGACAGTAAAACACAGACAATGGTTCTCAAAATTTATGTTATGAAGCAAGAGGGTAAAATATGAAATTAGTTCTTGCATCAAAATCTCCAAGAAGAAGTGAAATACTCCGAAATGCAGGCATAGATTTTACAATAAGAGTTGCTGACGCCGACGAAACAATTCCAGATGGAACAAAACCTGGGGATGCGGTTGTATTTCTTGCCGCAAGGAAAGCACTTGCAGTAGAACGTGCAGAAGATGAAGTAGTTTTAGGTGCTGACACAATAGTTGTACTTGATGACAAAATCCTTGGTAAACCAAAAGATAAAGATGATGCCTATAATATGATAAAAAGTCTTTCGGGCAGAGTTCACTCTGTTTTTACAGGCGTATGTGCCGTAGGTAATGGAACATCACTTACTTTCGCAGAAGAAACGAAGGTTGAATTTTATCCTCTCACAGAGGATGAAATTAACGAATATATCAGCACAAATGAACCTTATGATAAAGCAGGTGCTTATGGAATACAGGGACTTGCTTCTAAATTTATCAGAGCAATTGAGGGTGATTATTTCAATGTTGTTGGTCTACCCGTAAGCAGTGTTTATAAAAAGATTATAAAAAAGCAATAAAATTATTGACAATTATTGAATTTTGTTGTAAATTTAATGTGTATAATATTGAAAGGGGAGCCCTATTATGGCTAAAAAGAATTACACACCCGAAGAAATGCAAGCAAAAATGGATAAAAGATCTAATAATTGCAAGATTTTCTTCGGAACATTTACAAAGGCATTGGCAGTTTTCCTTGCAATTGTAATTGCATGGTCACTTGTAGTAATCAGCTTTACTGCACCTGCAGTTGGCACAGTTAGTACAGGTGCTGCTACGAACAACAGCGGTTCAGTAAACACAGATAACAACGCAGGTAATACAAATGCACCTGTAACAGACGACGCAACAGTTCCTGGCGACGACGCAACAGTTCCTGGTGACGATGCAACAGTTCCTGGTGATGATGCAACAGTTCCTGGTGATGATGCAAATGCTCCTAGTGACGATGCAACAACTCCTAACAACGATAAGCCAGCACAGCTTTCAAAAGCTGATGTAGTTAAGCTTTTCAATGACGTTACAGCTAAAGCAGCAAAAGGTTCTTACAAACTTTCAAGAGTAGGTAAGGTAACAAAGCGTATTGATGTTGGTTCAGCTACAGATACTCTTAACGGCATTATTACAGGTGTTGATAAGAACGCTTCTCTTGACACTGTTGTTGGTGGTTTCCTTGGTATTAAGGACCCAGTCAACGCAGTTATCACAAACGGTAAGGGCGAAGGCTTTGACGGTAAATATATGATTAAGGCTATGACACTTACAGAAGCTGACGTTCAGGATTTCTCAGTAAATGGTGACAAGTATTCAGTTCAGATTAAGGCTTGTACAAATCCTGGTGCTAACAGTGCTCTTGCACACGCAACAAATGACTATGTTACATTCCCACAGGTTAACGAAAGCATTAAAAAGGAAGTTGGTAGCTTAGTTAAGGTTGTTGAAGAAGAATCAAGAGCAGATTACAGCAAGATTCTCTTTACAGCTACAATCGTTGACGGCAAGATGACAAATCTTGAATATACATACACATTCGCTGCAGCACTTAAGATTAGGCTTACACTTATGCCTGCAAACGGTACAGGTGAAGCTGAAATCACAGGTAAATATACAGACATCAAGTATTAATTTGATTCCTATAAATTGAAAGGAGAAGTCAATTATGGCAAAAACAAAAGCACCTTTAACTCCCGAACAGGCAGAAGTAAAGGCAATGAAAAAAGAAAAGAATACACAGGGCTTTATTAAGTTTGTAGCAGTTCTTCTTGCTTTAGTACTTACAGCAGGTGTAGTATTCGTTGGTAAAACAGTAGCTGATAAAGCTATTGAAACAGCAGGACAGGACGTTGTAGCAAACGGTGACGAAACAAACGCACCATCAGGAGAAACAAATGCTCCTTCTGGTGGCGATGTAACAGATGCTCCTGCAGGTGACGATGTAACAGATGCTCCTGCTGGCGAAGATGTAACAGATGCTCCTGCTGGTGACGATGTAACAGATGCTCCTGCAGGTAACGACACAACAACACCTCCTAGCGGCAATGCAACAACACCTGATGCTCCTGCACAGAACAAACCTGTAGATGCAGTTGCACTTCTTAACAAAGTAACAAAAGACGCAGCAAAGGCTAGCTATAACTGGTCAAGAGTTTGTGCATTCACACCAAACGGCAAAATTGACGTAGGTAGTGCAACAGACACACTTAACGGAATCATAGCAAGAGTTGACGAAAATGCTTCACTTGACTCAGTTGTTGGTGGATTCCTTGGAATCGGTAACAAGTCAGCAGTAGTTGCAAACGGTCAGTTACCAAAAGAAGGCATGGATGGTAAACAGGATTACTTGCTTAAAGCAATGTCAATTACAGCACAGGACCTTCAGGGTGCAGCACAGGTAAACGGTGATGTTTACACATTTAATCTTAAAGCATGCAACAACCCAAAGAAGACAAACAACAATGCTCTCTATCGTGCAACAAACGACTTCTTTACACATGAAGAAGTACAGAAGGGCTTAAAGGATCAGCTTGGCGGTCTTGCAAATCTTCTTGCTCTCAAGAGCTCAAATGTTGATTATACAAAGATTAAGGTTGTAGCAACAATCAAAGCTGACAAACTCACAGACCTTGAAATCTCATATACATTTGCAGCAGAACTTAAGCTTCAGGCAACACTTATTCCAATCACAGGTAAAGGCGAAGCTACAAATACAGTGAAGTATTCTAACATTAAATATTAATTGTTAGCAAACAAACAAAATTTGCGGTATATCTTCGGATATACCGCTTTTTTATTTCTTTTTACAAAATAATTTGTATTTTTTCGTACAACTAAGACATTGTCAACGAAATATCAATAGTGTATAATAATGTTTATATAATTACTTTGTATCTTTATAGGGGGATATAAATATGAAAGTATATGAAATTAAAGAAATTCTTGGTGCAGAAGTTATCTGTGGTGAAGAATTTATGGACCGCGATGTTTTTACAGCATGTGGAAGCGATATGATGAGTGATGTTCTTGCTTATGTAAAAGAGCAGGCAGTGCTTCTTTCGGGACTTGTAAATCCACAGGTTGTAAGAACTGCGGAAATGATGGATATGTAATATATCGTATTTGTTCGCGGAAAACAGCCCGACCAGGGTATTATCGATTTGGCAAAGGATAGAGATATTGTCCTTATGACAACAAAACAGGCAATGTTTGCATCTTGTGGAATGCTTTATGAAAAGGGACTTAGAGGGGGAGCATTGAAATGAGCAATTTGAAACTTCACTTTGATGTTCCGGGTGATGACTTCACTCGTGCAGGCGAGGCTTCAGGCTCAGTAAAAAAGACTCTTAAGGATTTAGGCTTTAATCCTGAAATCGTGAGAAAGGTTGTAATTGCACTTTATGAGGCAGAAATCAACCTTGTAATCCATGCGGGTGGCGGTGAAATTGATATTGAGATTTCGCCTGATTGCATCAGTATGGTGCTTACTGACCAGGGCCCGGGTATCCCTGATGTAGCTCTTGCTATGAAAGAGGGCTATTCAACTGCACCTGATAATGTCCGCTCATTAGGTTTTGGCGCAGGTATGGGACTTCCTAACATTAAAAAATACACCGACGAAATGAAAATTGATTCAACCGTCGGCGTAGGAACTACAATGTATTTAAAAGTATATACAAATTAGAGTGATAAAAATGAACGAAACTTATTTCCATTCCGTTCGTCTTGATGCAGAGAAATGTAAAGGTTGCGTTAGTTGTCTAAAACGTTGTCCTACAAATGCCATCAGAGTGCGTAACGGAAAGGCTTACATAATTTCAGAACGGTGTGTTGACTGTGGCGAATGCATAAGAATTTGCCCATATCACGCAAAGTATGCTGAGAAATATTCTTTAAATGAAATTCTTGATTATAAATACAGGATAGCTGTACCCGCACCGTCACTTTACGGTCAGTTCAATAACCTCGACGACACAGATTATGTGTTGACAGGGCTTAAAAGACTTGGCTTTGACGATGTTTTTGAAGTTTCAAAAGGTGCAGAGCTTGTCAGCGAGGCGACTCGACTTATTCTCTCAATGAATAAGACTAAAAAGCCTTTGATTTCATCTGCTTGTCCTGCCGTTGTAAGACTTATCAGAGTCCGTTTCCCTAATCTTATCGAAAATGTTCTCGATTTGAATGCTCCTATGGAAGAGGCTGCTCGACTTGCTCGAATAAAAGCCCGTGAAGAAACAGGACTTAATGATGAGGATATTGGCGTGTTCTTTATTACACCTTGTACTGCAAAGATTTCATCAATTAAACAGCCAATTTGCAACGGTAAATCCAACATTAACGGTGTTCTTGCAATTAAAGATATTTATCCTGTTCTGGTTCAGCAGATGGATAAGATTATCGAACTTGAACCTTTGAGTGATTCAGGAATTATCGGTGTTGGCTGGGCTTCATCAGGTGGTGAGTCAGCAGCACTTTTAAAAGACAGATACTTAGCTGCTGACGGTATTGAGAATGTTATTAAGGTGCTTGAGGAATTGGAAGACGAAAAACTTAATGACCTTGAATTTATTGAACTTAATGCTTGTTCAGGCGGTTGTGTAGGCGGACCTTTGACAGTTGAAAATCCTTTTGTTGCAAAAGCACGACTTCAAAGACTTCGTAAATATATGCCTGTTTCCTGTAATCACCTTGAATATGAGTCAATTCCAAAGGAAATGTATTGGGAAAAACCGCTTGAGGCTTCACCTTGGAAACTTGCCGACAATGTTTTTGAGGCTATGCAGAAAATGAGTGAAATCAAGGCGTTAGAACAAACTTTACCGGGACTTGACTGCGGAATGTGCGGTTCACCGTCATGTCATTGTTTTGCAGAAGATGTTGTAATCGGCAAAGCAGATTTGGGCGATTGCATTTTCAATATGAGAAATCGTGAAGGCGCAGAGCATTTCATTCCAAAGCCATTCAGAACAGAGGAAAAATAATGATAGTAAAAGAATTAGTAGAAAAATTAAATCTTAAAATACTCGTTGAGGGTGACCTTGACCGTGAAATCACAGGCGGATACTGTGGAGATTTGTTAAGCTGGGTAATGGGCAGAGCGCAGAGTGGTGACTGCTGGTTTACCGTAATGGGTAATGTTAATGCAATCGCCGTTGCATTTCTTGCTGATTGCTCCTGCATCGTTCTCTGCGAAAATGCAACACTTGATAAAGATGCGCAAGAACGAGCAGAAATGCAGGACATCTGTGTTCTCTCGTCAGAAGAAAATGCCTATACTCTTGCAAATAAAATAGGTGAAATCTTATGAATTTAAAGTATGACTTTCATCTGCATTCGTGCTTGTCACCATGTGGCGATAACGATATGACACCATATAACCTTGTGAATATGGCAAAACTTATGGGTTATGATATTATCGCTTTAACCGACCACAACTCCTGCCTTAATTGCCCAGCCGCCATAAAAGCTGGTGAGGAGGCGGGGATTACAGTTGTGCCCGGAATGGAACTTTGCACATCAGAAGAAATTCATACTGTTTGTCTTTTTCCCACATTAGAAAAAGCATTGGAATTTTCAGAATATGTAAAATCCACGATGCCTCCTGTAATGAATGACGAAAGCATCTTCGGAAATCAGTACATAATGGACCATACAGATGTAATTCTCGGCAAAGAAGAATTTCTTCTTACAACTGCTTCGAGAATAAGCATTGATGATGTGGTGAAAGAGGTCACACGATTTGATGGTGCTGTGTTTCCTGCACATCTTGACCGTGCATCATATTCCGTGCTTTCGGTTTTGGGTTTTATGTATCCTGAAATGAATTTTACTGCGGCAGAATTTACTCACAAGGCATATATTCCTCAGTATGAAGAAAAACACGAACTTTTAAAGAGTATGAAACATCTGCGCAATTCCGATGCTCATTACCTTGAAAATATGGTAGAGCCATCGGATGAAATCGACCTGCCCGAATGTACACCACAGGCAGTAGTTAACTATATTCTGAATCAATAAAAAGACACCATTAGGGTGTCTTTTGTTATTTTATCTTTTCGCATACAGAAATCATATATTCACTTGCTTTTTCAGTTTCAAAAACGTAATTGTCTAAACTGAATACATCAAAACCTTTAAAGACTTCCGCAACTCCCTCGCCACCTATTTTGCTGTACGCTTCTTTTTTTGTCCAGATTTCAAAAAATAGGTCAGCAGTAGGATTTTTGTCAAAATATTCAAGTTCTTTTCCGTGATAAAACCTTGTGGCAATTTTTTTTATGTCTCGGTCGGAGTCTATTTTTTCAATATCAACACCTACAGGGTTTTCACTTTTGCAAACAGCAACCATATCCCCACTATGAGAGATACTCACGAAACAGTTTTCAGCAACAGGTTTTCCGTTTTCTTCATACCGAAGACCTTGAACTCCCATATCAATAAGTGCTTGTGCCGCTGCAAAACTTTCTTCTTTTTTACAATGTGAGAGTACGCTCTGTGGCAGTTTTTCTCTGTTGATTTTCTCTTGTTTTGATATATCAAAAAAGTAAAGCTTCATCTAATCACCGAGAAAATTTTACCATAATTATTCTGATATATCAACTGATTTTCCCAAGTATGAAGATGGAGACACAACAACACCGTTTTTGTATATTTCTAAATGAAGATGAAATCCGTCTTCCTTTTCAATGGGAATTTCATCAAGAAGTCCGATTTTATCATTTGTTTTTAATTCGTCACCCGGTTGCACCGTACTGTCTTTGCGTAGACCATAGTATTTTGCAATAAAACCATTTTCGTGGTCAACCGTGACAATCGTACCCCATAGAGGACTATTAACTAATTCTGTTACTGTCCCATCAGCAATTGAGTTTATTCTGTCACCGGAAGCACCTTTTATGTCGATTCCCTTGTGAATACGCCAATCAGATGTTGTTTTATTTTTTACAAGCTCGTCATGGGAAAATTCTTTGGAAATGCTATTCTTTAAAGGAAAGGCAAATTCAATAGTTAGAGGAGTATGAGTTTCTGTTGTTGTTTCAGTTCTGTCATCAGGAATGTTTGTAACGGGAGTGTTTACCTGGACTTCTTTTTGTGTCTGGGTTTCAGTTTGTGAAAAAACATCAGTTTCCTCGGGAAGCACACCATTATTATCCTTGTTTGCCATCCAGAAAGAAAACAGAGCCACAATACACAGTGTGAGTGCAACTGCCGAATACAGTATTCTTTTGATTTTTTCTTCATTTACAGTTTTTTTCAATTAAAACACCTCTGCCAATATTTTTGACAAAGATGTTAAATTTATACATAAATAGAATTTTTCACATGAGATTGAAATTAATGGTTACAAAAAAAGAAAAAAACGGACAGTTGCGGTTCTGTCCGTTTTTCGGGCATTTCTGCCCTGAGGGGTTGTTTGAGGATGGGGTATGTGTACTCTTATTGAGTACATCTATATAATAACTTGCAAATGTGAAAAAACAATGAACATTTTTTGAAAATTCAAAAAATTAATTGTTAATAGAAAAATTTTTTGAAAAAATATCGAACAAATGTTTACTTTTTGAAAATAATATGTTAGAATATAGAAAAAGTTATGTGTTTTTTATAAATTCAAATAAGGAGTAGTTATTATGCGCCCTATTAACGATACTCAACAAAAAATTTATGAGTTCCTTTGTGAGCGTTCACAGTGTGGCGTTCCGCCGTCAGTCCGTGAAATCGGTTCTGCTGTGGGACTTCGTTCAACATCTTCTGTTCAGGCTAACCTTGATGCCCTTGAAGAAGCAGGGTATATTGAGCGTGACCCAATGCTTAAACGTTCAATCCGAGTACTCGGTCAGGCAGAAAATGTAACAAGTGTTCCACTGCTCGGTACTGTTACTGCAGGTATGCCTATTCTTGCTGTTGAGCAGATTGAGGGTTATATTGCTTATAACGGCAGAGTTTCTCGTGATAAGTCACTTTTCGCGCTTAAAGTTCGTGGCGAGAGTATGCTCTGGGCAGGTATTCTTGACGGTGACATTGTAATATGTGAAAAAACACCTTATGCCTCAAACGGCGAAATTGTCGTTGCTATGATTGAGGACGAGGCAACTGTCAAGAGATTTTATAAGGAAAACGGTCATTTCCGTTTACAACCTGAAAATGATGCTTATGAACCGATTATCACAAACGAAGTAATCATTCTCGGTAAAGTAGTTGCACTTTACAGATATTATTAAGTGTAAAATGCAAAACGCAAAGTGCAAAATTTCGGAACTACGTTGCGATTATACTCGGCTCCCCTAAAAGGGGAGCTGTCTTTTTGTCAAAAATGACGGAGGGGTTATCATTATGATAATTAATATAAAACTAACATTGACAAAATATCAAAAAAATAGTTTAATATATAAGATATAAATTTTTAAGTAAAGGTGATACAAATGGAAAACACCGTAGAAAAGAAAAAGATAGTTTTAAGTGCCATTCAGCCAACGGGTACACCAACTCTCGGTAATTACCTTGGAGCACTCAAAAACTGGAAAAATATGAAGGACGATTATAATTGTCTTTATGCAGTTGCTGACCTTCATTCTCTTACAGTTCGTCCTGAACCTGCAACTCTCCGTAAAAATACAATGGAACTTTATGCAATTCTTTTAGCACTTGGTCTTGACCCTGAAGAAAGTATTGTTTTCATTCAGAGCCACGTTCCACAACATGCCCAGCTTGCTTGGCTTCTTAACTGTTGCACACAGTTCGGCGAGGCTGCAAGAATGACACAGTTCAAGGATAAGAGCGAAAAGCATCCTGAAAATGTAAATGTTGGTCTTTTCACATATCCAATTCTTATGGCTGCCGATATTCTTCTTTATCAGGCTGACTATGTGCCAATTGGTGCCGACCAGAAACAGCATCTTGAAATTGCTCGTGATATTGCTGACAGATTTAACACAGTTTATGGCAACACATTCACAATGCCTGAACCATTTATCGGTAAGGTTGGTGCTCGTGTTATGTCACTTCAGGACCCTATGGCTAAAATGAGTAAGTCAGACCCAAATCCAAAGAGTTACATTTCAATGCTTGATGATGACAATGTGATTGTGAAGAAAATCAAGAGTGCAGTTACTGACTCTGAAGCAAAGGTAAGATATGCTGACGGTAAAGAGGGTATCAACAACCTTATGGGTATCTATTCTTGCTGTACAGGTCTTTCTTATGAACAGATTGAAAAGGATTTTGACGGTAAAGGCTATGGTGATTTCAAATCAGCAGTGGCAGAAGCAGTTGTTGAAGAACTTCGTCCATTCAAGTCAGAGTTTAATCGTCTTATCAATGATAAGGCTTATCTTAACGAATGTGCAAAGAACGGTGCAGAAAAGGCAAGTCGTTTCGCACAACGCACACTTACAAAGGCTATGAAAAAATCAGGATTATATCAGCTTTAATTTTTTTGTATTACTGTAAATCTTTGAATTTGCAGTAATTTTTTGTCATTTATTATTGAACATAATGATGAAAATGCAGGAAAAAGGAAATGTACATTCATTTTGCGGGATTTTCTACTACTAAACAAGCGATAAAATGCAAGATTTCTTTGTAAAAATTTCACAAATTTATATTTTTAATTGTTAAACCGTTGACAATCCTGTTTTTAGGTATATAATATTATTCAACACATAATGATGGATATAAGTAGAATTGTAATTAGAAAGGATTTGTAGTATGGAAACATATTTATCATTATTCACTTTTGTAGGGGCATTGATTGCACTTGTTTTCGCACTGTTTACAGCTAAAAAGGTTCTTGGATTTTCTGAGGGAACAGAAAAGATGAAAAAAATCTCACAGTCTATCCGTAAAGGTGCAAACGCCTATTTGAAAAGACAGTATTCCGTTGTTTTAATCTTCTTTGCAGGCATGTTTGTTATCCTTTGTGCAATGGCAGCCTTTAAACTTTTAACTTGGTTTGTGCCTTTTGCATTTGTTACAGGTGGATTTTTCTCTGCGCTTTCAGGTTTTGTTGGAATGAAAATTGCAACACTTTCAAATGCAAGAACAGCAAATGCTTGTCGTGAGGGCTTGAACAAAGGACTTCGTGTAGCATTTTCAGCAGGTTCGGTTATGGGCTTTACCGTTGTAGGCCTTGGACTTCTTGACATAGCAATTTGGTTCACTTTACTCAAATTTGTATTCGGGCTTGCTCCCGCAGATATTACTGCAGCTATGATTACATTCGGTATGGGTGCATCTTCTATGGCACTTTTCGCTCGTGTAGGTGGCGGTATTTTCACAAAGGCTGCTGACGTTGGTGCTGACCTTGTTGGTAAGGTTGAAGCTGGTATTCCTGAAGATGACCCTCGTAACCCAGCTGTTATTGCCGATAATGTAGGTGATAATGTAGGTGACGTTGCAGGTATGGGTGCTGACCTTTATGAATCTTATGTTGGTTCAATTATTTCTGCATCCGCTCTTGGTGTTTCTGCTTTTGGCGGAAGCGTAAAAGGTATGGCTGTACCGATGCTTTTGGCAGCGATTGGTATTGTAATGTCAATTTTAGGTACAGTTCTTGTTCGTACAGGTGAAAGCATTGACCAGAAACAGCTTCTCAAAGCATTGAGCAGAGGTACAAACTTCAGCGCGATTGCAATCGCAGTTATTGCATTGCCAATAGTTTATTTTGTTCTTGACGGCAATATGGGACTTTATGCCGCAATTATTTCAGGTCTTCTTGCAGGTGTGCTTATCGGTAAGTCAACTGAATACTTTACATCAGACAGCTATAAGCCAACAAGAAATCTTGCAGCAACATCTGAAACAGGTTCAGCAACAATTATTATTGGTGGACTTGGTCTTGGTATGAAGTCAACTGTACTTCCTATTATAATTGTAGGTATCAGCGTTCTCATTTCATATTTCGCATCAGGCGGAGCAAACAGCGCATCTATGGGACTTTATGGTATTGCTCTTTCTGCAGTAGGTATGCTTTCAACTCTCGGCATCACATTGGCAACAGACGCTTATGGTCCTGTTGCTGATAATGCAGGCGGTATTGCAGAAATGGCAGGGCTCGAACCACAAGTCAGAGAAAGAACAGATGCTCTTGATGCTCTCGGCAACACAACTGCCGCAACAGGTAAAGGCTTTGCTATCGGTTCAGCGGCACTTACAGCTCTTGCACTTATCGCATCTTATGTTGATAAAGTAAAAGCTATCAATCCGTCAGCAGATATAGATTTTGACCTTATTAACCCTGTTGTTCTTATCGGACTTTTTGTTGGCGGATGTCTTCCGTTCGTTTTCGCGGCTTTTACAATGGATTCTGTTGGTAAGGCGGCACAGAGTGTTGTTAAAGAAGTTCGTCGTCAGTTTAAGGAAATCAAAGGACTTATGGAAGGTAAGAGCGAACCTGACTACGCATCCTGTGTTGACCTTTGCACAAAGGCAAGTCTTCGTGAAATGGTATTACCAACGATAATTGCAGTTGCAGTTCCTGTTGTTGTGGGAATAGTTCTCGGTTATAAAGGCGTTGTCGGTATGCTTGCAGGTGCAACAGTTTCAGGCTTCTTAATGGCGATTTTCATGTCAAACTCAGGTGGTGCTTGGGACAATGCAAAGAAGTTCATTGAGTCAGGTGTTCACGGTGGTAAAGGTAGTGAACAGCATAAAGGCGCTGTTGTAGGTGATACAGTCGGTGACCCATTCAAGGATACAGCAGGTCCTGCAATCAATATCCTTATCAAACTTCTTTCAATGGTTTCAATCGTATTCGCAGGTCTTGTTGTAAATTACAGTATTTTTTAATTAAACATAATATGAAAGTCATTCTAAGCGTATGCAAAGAATGACTTTTCTTTTTTTACTTTCATATTGACTTTATTTTCTGCAAAATCTATAATATTCAGTAGAAATATAAAAGAAAATCCACAATGAAAAGGACTTTGAAAAAATGGGTAAGTTAAGATTTTTAATTGCCATAATTGTCGGCAAGGTTTCAGCATTTTTGCTTGACAAAATATTTAAAAGAGGAACTAATACTCCGGGAATCATTATGCTGAAAATCTGTCCTGATGCACTTTCTCGTTTCATTATGCCGAGAAATACTATTTGTGTTACGGGTACAAACGGTAAAACAGGAACATCAAATTTGTTGACACACATTATCCGTAACAGCGGAAAAACCGTTGTCAATAATTCAAAAGGCTCAAATATGGCGCCGGGACTTGCTTCTGCTCTCGTAACTCAATGTACTTTAGGTGGTAAGGTTACTGCCGATGTTGCCGTGCTTGAAGTTGATGAGCGTTCATCTCAATATATCTATACAGAATTTACACCTAAATATATTCTTTGTACCAATCTTTTCCGTGACTCAATTATGCGAAACGGTCACAGCGGATTTATTTTCGATAAAATCAACGATTATCTCGACAAGAAAACAACTCTTATTTTAAATGGTAATGACGGCATTTCAGGACTATTGGGCGAAGGCGTCTGTGAACGAGTTTTCTATTCAGTAAACAAAACTGAAAGAAGTACAGATACTTGTGTCGATACTGTATGCGACCTTATTGCTTGTCCTAAATGTAATCATAAGCTTGAGTACGAATTTTTCCATTACAATCACATTGGTGTTCCGAAATGCTCACATTGTGGCTTCACTATGCCTGAAAGCAGATTTTACGCAAGTGATGTTGATTTTGAGAAAGGCACATTCGTATTCAATGGTGATAAAGGCGAAAGCCTTGTTCTTCCGTTCCAGAAAGGTAATTTCTTCAATGTTTTCAATATAACAGGTGCTTGTGCAGTATGCAGACTTATGGGCATTGATGTTGACATAATCGAAAACAGTATTGAGGACTTATCATCAAAAACAGGTCGTTTTCAGGAAAAGAAATATAACGGTATTGAGGTTGCTTCAATGCTCTCAAAAAACCAGAATCCTATTTCTTG
Organism: Candidatus Fimenecus sp.; assembly: GCA_045534995.1. Taxonomy (GTDB): domain Bacteria; phylum Bacillota; class Clostridia; order Oscillospirales; family Acutalibacteraceae; genus Fimenecus. The sequence continues at coordinate 10,736 of JAZSKT010000033.1, read as the reverse complement.
TTCACAGAGTCTTAAGTACCTTGACAGCACAGATACGGAAAAAGATGTTGTTCTTCTTATAACCGATTCAAACGATAAAGTTCACGGTCACGAGGATATTTCCTGGATTTACGACACTGATTTTTCACCACTTAATAACGAAACCGTTAAAACTGTATATGTTGGCGGAAGTCGTTGTTATGATGTGGCAAACTGCCTTGAAATCAAAGGCATTGATACAGGAAAACTTGTGCTTTTTGAAAATTATGACGACCTTGCAACTGAAGTTAGCAGAAAGAGTATTGTAGGCAGAAATATAGTTGTCTATTTTGAACTTTATGCAACAAGTGTTGTTGAAAAAATTAAAACAGCAATGTCACAGAAAGGGGATAAGTAATTATGGAAAAAATGATAATTGAAGTTCTTTATCCCGAATACAACAATCTCTATGGTGACAGAGGTAACTGTGAGTATTTGCAGAAAAAACTAAGCCTTGCAGGATATGAGGTGGAAATAAAAGAAACATCGCTCTTCGATGAACCTGAATTTGTAAACGGTCAGGTGGATTTTCTCCTTATCGGTCCTTGTCAGGAGAAGCATCAGCTTAATGAAATCGAACAGTTGAAAAAATACGCAGAAGCAATTAAACAAAGAATTGACAATGGCGGTATAATTCTTGCCACAGGAAATGCCTTTGAACTTTTCGGCGCATTTATTGAAAATGATAAAGGCGAAAAGACAGAGTGCCTTGGTTTTTATCCTTATTATGCAAAACAGTTTTCAAAACTTCGTTACAATGATTGTAGTGTGGGTGAATTTGACGGTATGCAGGTTGTGGGATTTAAAAATCTGTTAAGTCATTCCTATGGTGAAAACCCATATCCGTTTTTAAGTATGAAAAAAGGTTGCGGAATGAACCCTGACAGTAAAATCGAGGGCGTTCATCACAACAATCTATTCGCAACATATCACACAGGTCCAATATTACCACTTAATCCGCAATTTACAGATTATCTTATTAATATTGTGGACAATGATTATGTGCCGGTTTCTCTTGAATACGAAAAACAGGCATACGACAGCAGAATAAAAGAACTGCTTAAATAAGTTCTCTTTATCGTGTTAAATTGTTAAAATTTTTCATTTAAAACTATTGACAATGATTTTTCGGAGTGTTAAAATGTTTAACAATCAGTAAAAGAGGTAACGAAAATGAAAACTCTTAATTTCGCAACTGAATACTTTTACTTTAGCTTTTTCTTTAATAAGGAAAGGTTATGTTTCACTGCGAAAAAATAAAGATTGCTGATTTATATGTAATTTTTATCTCACGGTGAAACATCCGTGAGATTTTTATTTTGCGAAGGAGCGAGAAATATGGTTGTAATTCTTAAAAACGAGGTTGACCCTCAAAAGGTCGAAAACTTAACAAAATGGTTGCACGAGCAGAATCTTGTAATAAATGAGGTTGTGGGTCATTATCAGACAATTTTAGGTCTTATCGGTGATACAAGCCGTGTGGATATTGACTTGATTAAAAGTCTTGACATTGTTGATGATGTAAGACGAATTTCAGAGCCTTACAAATGTGCAAACAGAAAATTCCATCCTGACGATACAGTTATTGATGTCGAAAGATATAAAATAGGCGGAGGCAATTTCCAATTCTTTGCAGGTCCTTGCTCAATCGAGTCAAAAGAACAGATTTTAAGCATCGCAAAGGATGTAAAAGCGGCGGGTGCAAATTTCCTCCGTGGCGGTGCATTCAAACCAAGAACATCACCCTATGCTTTCCAAGGTATGCGTGGCGAAGGTCTTGAACTTATGCTTGAGGCAAAAAAAGAAACAGGTATGCCAATCGTAACTGAAATTATGGATGCTTCTCATATTCCGCTTTTCGAGAATGTTGACATTATTCAGGTTGGTGCTCGAAATATGCAGAACTTTGAACTTTTAAAGCAACTGGGACATCTTAAAACTCCTGTTTTCTTAAAGCGTGGTCTTTCAAGCACTTTTCAGGAGTTATTAATGAGTGCTGAATACATTATGGCAGGCGGTAACGAAAATGTTATTCTCTGTGAACGCGGAATCAGAACTTTTGAAACTGCTACACGAAATACTCTTGACCTGTCAGCAGTTCCTATGCTTAAAGAAAAATCACATTTGCCTGTTGTTATTGACCCATCACACGCATCAGGTATTGCTCGTTTTGTAAAGCCAATGTCATTGGCAGCAGCTGCTTGCGGTGCAGACGGTCTTATGATTGAAGTTCACAATGACCCATCAAAAGCACTTTGCGATGGTCCGCAGGCGCTTACACCACCACAATTTGCAGATGTTGTTGGTGCAGTAAACAAGGTTTTAGATGCAGTAAAATAAGTAGGCGATAAAATGAAAGTCGGAATAGTCGGATTAGGACTTATGGGTGGCTCACTTGCCAAGGCAATCAGCTTTGGCACAGAGCATACCGTCTGGGGTACAAACAGAAGTGAAGAAGCAGTACAAAAAGCACTTTTTGTCGGTGCAATAGAGAAAGAACTCACAAAAGAAGATTTATCTCGTTGTGATTTGGTAATTGTTTCTCTTTATCCGCAAGCATCAATTGATTATATAAAAGAGAATGCAACTCTTTTTAAAAAGAGTTCTATTGTAATGGACATCAGCGGTGTCAAGCGTTATGTATGTGATGCACTTTATGACACGGCCAAGGAAAATGGCTTTGTTTTCATAGGTGCTCACCCAATGGCAGGACTCCACCTTTCAGGCTTTGAACATTCGACAGCAAAAATTTTCAACAATTCTTCAATGATTCTTACTCCTTACGAAGATGCTCCCGAAGAATGTGTTCAAACTGTAAAAGATTTGTTCCTTAAAATAGGTTTTACAAATATCCAGATGTCAACTCCCGACGAGCATGACAAGATTATTGCTTTTACTTCGCAACTTGCTCACATTGTATCAAATGCATATGTTAAAAGTCCTAATGCACTTATTCATAAAGGCTTCTCGGCAGGAAGTTATAAGGATTTAACAAGAGTTGCATATCTTAATGAAGATATGTGGTCAGAATTATTCCTTGAAAATCGTGATAATCTTATGAATGAAATTGACTCCATAGTAGATAATTTGGTACAATATAAAAAAGCTTTGGAAACCAATGACCGTGAAAGATTAACAAACCTTTTGCGTGACGGTAAAATACTTAAAGAACGGATTGACGGGTGAATGTTATGGAAACAGTAAAGGTATCTGCATCAAAAGAATATACGGTACATATCGGTTCGGGAATTCTCGACACCATAGGTGAAAAAATCAAGGAAATCAAAAGACTTTGCAGAGTTGTGCTGATTTCTGACGATACTGTTTTTTCTCTCTATGGCGAAAAGGTAAAAAAGAGTCTTATTGACAGCGGATATTCCGTCTGCGAATTCGTATTTCCTCATGGTGAGGAAGCAAAATCTCTTGAAAATTTCAGTAAGATAATGAACTTCTGTGTAGGGAACAGTATTACAAGAACTGACCTTTTTGTTGCCCTTGGTGGTGGCGTAACAGGAGACCTTGCGGGATTTGTAGCATCTTGCTATCTTCGTGGTGTTGACTTTGTGCAGATTCCGACAACTGTACTCGCTATGGTGGATTCATCCGTTGGCGGTAAAACTGCAATTAACCTTAAAGCAGGAAAAAATCTCTGCGGTGCTTTTTATCAGCCTATTGCTGTTTTTGCAGATTGCGATACTTTGAACACTCTACCTGAAGAAACATTTAATGAGGGCTGTGCTGAAATTATTAAATACGGTATGATTTTAGACGGCGAATTTTTAACATTCTTAAGTAATAACAGTATAAAAGAAAATATAGAATATGTAATTAAGCGTTGCGTTGAAATCAAGCGTGATGTTGTAAATCGTGACGAATTTGAAAAAGGTGAGAGAAAGCTTCTCAATTTCGGCCACACAATCGGTCACGCCATTGAAAAATGCAGTAACTTCTCTGTTTCTCACGGAAACGCAGTGTCCATTGGTATGGTGATTGCAACAAAAGGCGCTTATGAAATCGGTATGTCCGACGAAGATTTTTCCGATACACTTGTACCGATTCTCAAAAAGAACAATTTACCGATAACTTGTGAATATTCAGCAGAAGAACTTTATAAAGCATCTCTTTCCGATAAAAAGAGAAGTCTTGATACAATGTCGCTTATCGTTCCCGAAGAATACGGACTTTGTAAGATTATGAAACTTCCTGTTGAAGATTTACAGAACTTTATTGAAAAAGGTATGAACTGAATGACAGTAAACTGTACACCGTCTGTTTTAGGTGGCAAAATCAAAGCAATTTCATCAAAATCCGATGCTCACAGACTTCTTATCTGTGCAGCACTTTCAGAAAATGAAACAAAGATTCATTGTAATGTGATGTCGAAAGACATCGCAGCAACTTTGGATTGCCTGAAAGCCATGGGTACAGAAATTGTTGTTGACGGTGATGTCATAACTGTTGTACCAAACTCATTCAACAAAAAAGCAGACCTTGACTGTTACGAAAGTGGTTCAACTTTGCGTTTTTTAATGCCAGTTGTGTCAGCACTTGGAATGAATGCTACAATGACAGGTCATGGAAGATTACCACAAAGACCTATTTCACCACTAAAAGAAGAGATGGAGAAAAAAGGCGTAACTTTCCATACGGGAATCAGTTTTCCTTTGCATTTAACAGGAAAATTGCAATCAGGTGAATATGAAATTAAAGGAAATATCAGTTCACAGTTTGTTACGGGGCTCTTAATTGCATTACCATTACTGAATGGTAACAGCAAAATTAAACTTATTCCTCCTGTGGAGTCAAAATCATATTTAGATATAACCATTTCCGTACTCCGTAAATTCGGAATTGAAATTGAGGAACAGGAAAATTTATATATTATAAAAGGAAATCAAAAATATATTTCACCAAAGGTAATAACAGTAGATGGTGACTGGTCAAATGCTTCTTTTTTTCTCTGTGCAGGTGCATTAAGTGAAAATGGCGTAACCATAACCGATTTGGAAATAAACTCATCACAAGGTGACAAGAAAATTTTAGATGTCCTTACTTCAATGGGTGCTGATGTGAAAATCAGCGGTAAGGAAATCACAGTTAAAAAGAATAAACTTAATGGTATTACAGTTGATGCATCCGATATTCCCGATACTGTGCCGATTATTTCTGTTGTTGCAACTGTCTGTAACGGTGATACAAAAATTATTAATGCTGGGCGACTTCGTATAAAAGAAAGCGACAGAATAAAATCAGTTGTTGAAATGATTAACGCCGTTGGGGGAAGTGCAGAAGAAACTGATGATGGTATGATTATTCACGGCGGTAATACTCTTAACGGTGGCAAAGTAAATGGATACAACGACCACAGAATTGTAATGTCATCAGCAATTTTGAGTAACCTTTGCAAATCAAATGTAGAAATAACCGACAGTAATGCAGTCGAGAAATCATATCCTGATTTCTTTATAGATTTTAATAAAATGGGAGGTAATGCAAATGTCATCAATGACGGGGAATAAAATAAAAATATCAGTTTTCGGTCAATCTCATTCCAAGGGTATTGGCGTTGTGATTGACGGACTTCCTGCAGGAAAGAAAATAGATATGGAAAAAGTCCTTGAGTTTATGGACAGACGCGCTCCCGGAAAAAATTCCTTATCAACAGCAAGAAAGGAAAGCGACACTCCTGAAATTTTGTCAGGACTTGTAAATGGTGTCACCTGTGGTGCCCCTCTCTGTATGGTGATATATAACGAAAACCACCATTCAACAGATTATGAAAATATAATGGATACACCAAGACCGTCACACGCTGATTTTTCAGCAAATGTCAGATATAATGGCTTTAATGATGTTTCAGGTGGCGGACATTTTTCAGGCAGACTTACAGCACCTCTCTGCTTTGCAGGTGCAGTTTGTATGCAAATTTTAGAGGATATGGGCATTGAAATTCAGGCACACATTCAAAAAATTAAAAATGTATATGACGATAAAATTGATTTTGTGAATATAGGTAAGTGGAATACGGCAGAGAAAGATTTCCCCGTAATCAATGATGAACAGGGTAAACTTATGATTGCGGAAATCGAAAAAGCAAGAGAAAACGGTGATTCCGTTGGCGGTGTTATCGAATGTGCCGTAACAGGAGTTAAAGCAGGTTTTGGAAATCCTATGTTTGACGGTGTTGAAAATGCTCTTGCTAAAAACATTTTTGGTATTCCTGCCGTAAAAGGGATTGAATTTGGCAACGGTTTTTCATCAACTGACCTTTATGGTAGCGAAAATAATGACGAATTCTGCATTATTGATGATGAAATCAGAACAAAGACAAATAATGCAGGTGGTATTAACGGTGGTATCACAAATGGAATGCCAATGATTTTTAGAACTGCAATTAAACCAACACCGTCAATTTTCAAAGAACAGAATAGTGTAAGTCTTGAAAACAAGACAGAAGAAAAATTGCAGATTAAAGGCAGACACGACCCGTGTATAGTTCAAAGAGCAGTTCCAGTAATTGAAACAGTTACAGCAATTACAATATTAGACATCATTATTTAATAAGGTGAATTTATGGAAGACCTTTCAACAATCAGAGAAAAAATAAATGAAATTGACAATAAAATAGTTGAACTGTGGAAAGAGCGAATGGATTTATGTCTTTCAGTTGCCCAGTATAAAAAGGAACATAATCTTCCTGTTCTCGACAGTAAAAGAGAGGCAGAGCTTCTTAACCGAATCGGCAATATGGCAGGTGAGGATTTAGAGGTTTATTCTCGTGTGCTTTATGATACAATTATGACTGTTTCCAAATCATATCAGCACAAATATCTTTATAATGAAAATTCTCTTGTCAATAAAATTAAAAATGCCGTTGAGAAAACTGAAAAACTTTTTCCTCAGAAGGCTGTTGTTGCCTGTCAGGGTGTAGAGGGTGCTTATTCGGGAATTGCATGCGAAAAGCTCTTTAAATATCCCACCATTTCATATTTTGAAACTTGGCATGATGTTGTAAATGCTGTAGAAAAAGGACTCTGCAGATATGGTGTATTACCTATTGAAAACAGCACAGCAGGAAGCGTAAATAATGTATATGATTTAATGGCAGAACACAATTTTTATATTGTAAAGAGTTTTCGTCTTAAAATTAACCATTGTCTTTTGGGAAATAGTGGTGCTTCCCTTGATACAATAAAGGAGATTTATTCTCACGAGCAGGCGATAAATCAATGTAGCGAATTTCTTCGCCAAAACAGTCATATAAAGGTGAATATCTGTGAGAATACTGCAGTTGCCGCAAAAATGGTTATGCAAAGCGGCAGAACAGATGTGGCTGCAATTTCATCAGAAAATTGCCGTGAGCTTTATAATATGAGTCTTATTTCGGCTTCAGTGCAGAATAAAGATAATAACTATACAAGATTTATATGTATTTCAAAGGATATGGAAATCTATCCGGGAGCAGATAAAACAAGTTTTGTACTCACATTACCGCACAGACCAGGCTCTCTTTATCACCTTCTTGCTCGCTTTTATGCTCTTGGTATAAATGTAATTAAACTTGAAAGCCGGCCGATACAAAACAAGGATTTTGAGTTTATGTTCTATTTTGATATGTCAGTTTCAGTATATGACGGTGCTTTTTATGAGATAATCAGTCAAATAAGTCGTGAGTGTGAGTATTTCAACTATCTTGGCAGTTATTCGGAGGTAGTTTGATTATGTACGGACTTTTAGGTGAACATTTACCTCATAGCTTTTCACCACAGATTCATCTGGCTCTCGGTAACGAAGATTATCATCTTTTTGAAGTTGCACCTGAAAATCTCGAAAGGTTTTTAACCGAGAAAAAGTTCAAAGGTATCAATGTTACAATTCCATATAAAAAATCAGTAATTCCATATCTCGATGTAATCTCACCTGAAGCCGAAAAAATTGGCGCTGTCAATACAATAACTGTTCGTGACGGCAAACTCTATGGTGACAATACAGATTATTTTGGCTTTAAATATATGGTCGAAAAATCAGGTATCACCATTGAGGGCAAAAAAGCACTTGTCCTTGGTAGTGGCGGTGCATCTGCAACTGTTCAGGCTGTGCTTTGTGATATGGGCGCAAAGGAAATTCTTGTGGTTTCACGTAACGGCGAAATCAACTATACTAATATGTATAGTCATACAGATACAGAAATTATCGTCAACACAACTCCTGTGGGAATGTATCCTGACAATATGATTTCTCCTGTGGAACTCCCCAAATTCCCGAATCTTAAAGGCGTTCTTGATGTGGTATATAATCCATTAAGGACACGACTTGTGATGGAAGCAGAAAATATGGGCATCCCTGCACAGGCTGGTCTTTCAATGCTTGTGGCTCAGGCAAAAAAAGCTCACGAGATTTTCTTCAATACAAAGATTGATGACAAAATATGCGAAAAAATCACAAAAATACTTTTTAAACAGATGTGCAACATTGTTTTAATCGGTATGGCAGGTTGCGGAAAATCCACAATTGGTAAAATTCTTTCAGACAGGCTTCAAAAAGATTTTATCGATACGGATGAAATGATTAAAAATGCGGAAAATAGACCTATACCTGAAATAATCGAAAAATACGGCGAGGGTTATTTCCGAGGTGCGGAACATGTAGCGGTAATTTTTGCGGGTAAAGAAAAAAGCTGTGTAATCGCAACGGGTGGCGGTGTTGTAACTCGACCAGAAAATTATTCGCATTTAAAACAAAACGGAATTATAGTTTTCATAAATCGTGATGCAGAAAAATTGCCTACAGAAAACAGACCACTGTCACAACTTCACGGTGTAAAAGAGCTTTACGAAAAAAGAAGACACTTGTATCGTCAGTTTGCTCATATAGAGGTTGACGGTAACGGCACAGCGGAAGAAGTGGCAGAAACCATAATTAAGGAGATAAATAAATTATGAAAATCCTTGTAATCAACGGACCGAATATCAATATGCTCGGAATCCGTGAGCCTGGTATCTACGGAAATCAGAATTACGAAACTCTCATTTGCGATATTGAACAGTGGGCAGATGAACTGAACTGTGAGGTTGAATGCTTTCAGTCGAATCACGAAGGTGCAATTGTTGATGAAATTCAACAGGCTTACGGTGTGTTTGACGGAATTGTAATAAACCCTGCAGCATACACGCATACAAGCATTGCAATTTTAGATGCTTTGAAGTCTGTTGCAATCCCTGCTGTGGAAGTTCATATTTCAGATGTAACGCAAAGAGAATCTTTCCGCCAAATCTCATATACGGGTATGGCGTGTGAAGAACACATAATAGGTAAAGGTATGGACGGATATAAATTAGCTCTCGAATACCTTTGCAATAAATATAACTGATTGAAAATAACAACGGTGGAGCCTTTTGAAGGTTCCACCGTAATTTTTATGTTATTTACAAAAAACATGACGACCAATTGTAGTCACTACAGGGCGTGTTCTAATCCAACGGTTGCTTGTTTTCGCCGGATTATAATAGTATATAGCACCGCTGGTAGGGTCCCAACCGTTGATGGCATCTCTTGCCGCTTTTTTCGCAGTATCGTTTGGCGCAACATTCCAGTTGCTATCCCTTACAGCAGAGAATGCCCCTGCCTGATAGACAACGCCAGAAATGGAATCAGGAAAAGACGAGTGCTGAACACGATTAAGCACAACAGCACCGACTGCAACCTGACCTGTGTAGCTTTCGCCTCGAGCTTCTGCGGCAATCACCTTTGCAAGGAGGTAAATGTCATTTGAACTGTATCCGTTTGTGGAAGATGATGACCCGGAACCCAAACCTAAATATAATAGTGTTTTAGGTCCGGCAATTCCGTCAGCGGTAATTCCACAGTTCCTTTGAAAATTACGAACAGCCTTTTGTGTGGCTGTACCGTAAATTCCGTCGATGGAGCCGGAATAATATCCGAGTTCCTGAAGCTTTCTTTGTATCTGTCGCACTTCCTGACCACGTGAGCCCAGGCTGGAAAGCGTTGTCGTGTTTTCATAAACAAATCCTATTGCTGCTATGACAATAGCGTTTAATAGGATTATGGCAACTATCTGCCAGAATATTTGTTTTTTGTTTCTGTATTCTTTTTTTGTATCCATAGAATTCTCTCCGAAAATATATATTTGTTACTTATGTTTCCATAATAGAAATCAATTATGCAAATTAGCTAATAATTTTCATTGAAAGCAGACAAAACACACAAAATATATAAAGCTAAAAAATTTTGAAAAAAATTAAAAAAAGTTGTTGACAAGTCGTTTTTGTTGTGATATTATATCAAAGCTGTCCGCACGAAAGTGAAGTTCAGCGGTCAAAAAAACTTAAAAAAGTTTAAAAAAACTGTTGACAACCTTTCGGAGTTTTGTTATAATAAAACTCCACCCGCCAAAACGGGTAGGACAAAATCTGGACCTTGAAAATTAAACAACGACGAGAAAGTAAAAAAGGAACCCTGTAGATTCTTTGAGGGTACAATGTACTCGACGGAGAAATACAAGAAACAGTAATTCTTTTGGATAACAAAAGAGTTAAGAAACGCTAAGCGTTTTGAGTTAAAAAGAAGTAAAGAGCTAAAAACACTTTAGAAAATGATTAGAACGAACTTCGGTTAGATTAGATACAATTTTTTAGAGAGTTTGATCCTGGCTCAGGACGAACGCTGGCGGCGTGCCTAACACATGCAAGTCGAACGGA
>JAZSKT010000044.1:0-9972 GCA_045534995.1 Candidatus Fimenecus sp. | reverse complement strand
AAAAAAGACCAGAGTCAGGCAAGTGAATGGATTCACGAATCAATTAACGATTGGATTACTGATGCTGTTACAAATTCTGACGAACCATTCTTCGCATACTATGCAACTCCTTGGCCACACGGACCTGTTTTTGCAGGTGATAACTTTGATGGTACAAGTGGTCTCGGTACATATGTTGACTGTGTAACTGAATTTGACTATTACCTCGGTGAACTCTTCAACACACTTGAAGAACTTGGAGTTATGGATGACACAATCATTGTGTTCACAAGTGACAACGGTCCTGCTCTTGAAGGTTCAACAGGTGAACTTCGTGGCGGTAAATATCTCGCATACGAAGCAGGTCAGAAAGTTCCGTTTATGATGAAGTGGAATAATAACAACGGTCTTTGGGAAAAAGGCACAACACGTGAACAAAGTGCTGTTCTTGCTGATATGTTCCCAACACTTATTGAACTCTGTGGTATCACAGGTAATGACGGTAGCGCAAATTATCTTCCTACTGACAGAACAATTGATGGTGTTTCAATTCTTCCTGTTTTAAAGGACGATACAGCAGTTCATACAGAAGAACATCCTATTCTTCATATGAAGCGTGAGAAACTTAAGGCTCTTCAATACACAATGAATACTTCTGACGTTCTTAAGCGTGAAGAATATAAGGATTATAAATACCCTGTACTTACAGAAAATGAATATATAACATTCAAATATTTCCGCAAGATGCAGAATGATAACCCTGCATTCTTTGATAAGACAAGAAAGAATTGGTTATTTGTTCTGACAGATGACAAGGGTGAAAACTATAACAGAACAAGCACCTATCCGACTATCGCGGAAGAGCTTAACGAAAAAATGACTTCTGTTATGAAAGATTTCAAATCAAATCGACGTGGAATCAACCACGATTTTTACGAAAATCTTTAATAATCAATAAAGACATCAGCCCATTGAGAAGTGTTGCTTTTCAATGGGCTTTGTTATATAATTAAGTCAAATAATTTCACGGAGTGAAAAACTATGCCACCACTTTCAATAATGATTAAACCCGCATCAAGCCTTTGTAATATGCGCTGCAGATATTGTTTCTATCACAATGTTACGGAGCTTCGCGAAGTTTCATCTTTTGGTATTATGACGGAAGAAACTGCAGACAATTTAATAGAAAAGGCATTGAAATTTGCCAATGGCGAAAGTGTGGCTTTTGCTTTTCAGGGTGGTGAGCCTTTGCTTGCAGGACTCCCCTATTTTCAGCATTTTGTGGAAAAAGTTAAATCTGCAAATAAACTTAACAGTCAGATTTATTTCAGCACACAGACCAACGGTACTCTTGTAACAGACGAATGGTGTGAATTTTTCCATAAGAATAATTTTCTTGTTGGACTTAGTCTTGACGGCAATTTTGAGCATAACAAATTCCGTGTCGACGAAAAAAGAGAAAATGCTTTTTACAGAATTCTTGCTGCTTCCGAAAAAATGAAGAAGCATAACGTGGAATTTAATATTCTGACAGTTCTTACAGGTTACTGTGCAGACCATATTGATGAGATTTATAAATATTTCAGAGAAAAAGGCTTCAGATACCTGCAATTCATTCCTTGTCTGCGGCCTTTTGACGACAACAGCGAAAATGAATTGTATATGACACCCGAACAATACGGAAATTTCCTTATAAAATGCTTTAATTACTATGTTAAGGACTATGTTCGCGGTCAATATACAAGTGTTCGCTGGTTTGACAACATTGTTCATCAATTTTTAGGCAATAAAACCGAACAATGCGGAATGTGCGGTCATTGTATGCATCAGTTTGTTGCGGAAGGTAACGGAAATGTTTATCCTTGCGACTTCTACTGCACAGATGAGTGGTATCTTGGAAATATCAATGATGAAAGTGAAAATTTTGACACTCTGGCTCACAGTAGCAAGGCTATTGAATTTTTAAGAGAAAGCCTTGCTGTACCCCCAAAATGCAAGGAATGTAAGTTCTATCCTGTTTGTCGTGCAGGTGGCTGTAAACGTACAAGAGCCGACAGAGATTACTGTGAAAGCTATAAAAAATTCTTCTCATCCTGCCTACCCTTATTCAGAGCATTCATAAATGAGAAGAAATAAAATGTAAAATGAATTAATGTCATTCTGAGCGTAAGCGAAGAATCTCCAACAAAATAAAGGGTTAATCCATAAAGAGATTCTTTGTCACTTTGTTCCTCAGAATGACTTTTTTATTTTAATAACTTTCTTTTATCGAAAAAATTCTTTGTTTCCTTTGCAACCACTCCTGAAAGAGCAAAGAGAGCTATCATATTTGGAATTGCCATAAGTCCGTTGAAAATGTCTGCGATTGTCCATACTGCAGAAATTGTCATATATGGTCCGATAAATACTGCAAGGATATAGAGATATCTGAAAACTTTTACTATTTTGTTATTGCCGTTTGTGAGATATTTAAGACAGCTTTCTGAATAATAGTCCCAACCGAGAATTGTTGTAAATGCAAAGAACACAAGGCAAAGCATAAGGATAAACGATGTTACTCTTTCAGGTAAAAACGAAATACCTTCACCAAAAGCGTAAGATGTAACGCCAACACCTGCAAGTCCTTCAACTTTCCAAGCACCTGTGATTATAATTGAAAGTCCTGTCATAGTACAAATAACAATAGTATCAAGGAATGTTCCTGTCATTGTTACAAGACCTTGTCTTACAGGTTCCTTTGTTTTTGCTGCAGCAGAGGCAATCGGTGCTGAACCAAGACCTGCCTCGTTTGAGAAAATACCACGAGCAACGCCCTTTTGCATTGCCACAAACATTGTACCCACAATACCACCTGTTACAGCAGACGGATTAAAAGCACCCTTGATTACAAGTTCGATTGCCATCGGAATTTTATCAAGATTTGAGAAAAGGAGAATAAGTGCAAAAACAACATACGCAATCGCCATAAATGGCACAACAATAGTTGCAACGCTTGAAATTCTCTTAATTCCGCCGATTAAAACAAGTCCGACGCATACAGCAAGTAAAATTGAAGCGATTACTACCGACCAGGAATATTCACCGATAAAAGGAATATTCACTGTATTGCTGTTGTTTGCATCAAAAAATGAGTTTATTGCTGACGAAATACCATTAACCTGAGTAAATGTACCGATACCCATAAGACCTGCACACACACCGGAAACAGCAAAAACCTTTGCAAGCCACTTCCATTTTGCACCCATACCTTTTTCGATATAGTAGAATGGGCCGCCTAAAGTGTGGCCGTCTTTGTCAGTTGCACGATACTTAACGGCTAATAGTCCTTCTGCATATTTTGTTGCCATTCCTAAAAATGCAGCAACAAGCATCCAGAACAAAGCACCTGGACCACCTGCACAAATTGCAGTTGCAACACCGACAATGTTACCTGTACCGATTGTAGCAGAAAGTGCTGTACACAATGCACCGAATGACGATACATCGCCTTCACCGCCATCTTCTTCCTGCACCATCCACTTAAGTGCTAAAGGCAAGTGAAAAATCTGCACAAGCTTTGTTCTTGCTGTGAGCAAAAGTCCACCTACAATAATAAGCACCATAAGTGGTACGCCCCACACGAAATCATCAATTGCCACTAAAATGTCGTTGAAATTCATTATTCTTTCTCCTATCACAAATACAATTAAAGGACTGAATGCAAAACACACTCAGTCCTGAAAAACTCTTAAAAAGAAATTTCCGTCCTTTAACCTGAGAGATTAGCATTACGCCTTGCACCTTCGGTATCCACACAATGTGGAATTCTCCGGAATGCCGTCAACAGACAGTTAAGATTTCTCCCTTCAATCTGCATCACACGACACATATTAAATTTACTTGATTATTTTAATACTATATATGACTGTTGTCAACAAAAATTTGCAACATTTTATGACAAAATATATGACAATGCTATTATAAGTGCTTCGTCTGCTCCTTCACTTTTTAGCAGCATAATAAGACCTAAAAGCAACGCTTTATCAGGCTCGTCAAATAAACTTTCAATAGTGTTAGATTTTTGTTTTTCAACCTTCATCTGAAATGATTTATTCTGTTGCTTTTTTTCCTTTTCTTCTCTGAAATATTCTTTAAAACTTGGATACGGATTGTCCTCAGGAAAATTAGGAGGCATATTTGTTACCTTAACCGACACAGGCTTTGAATAATCATTAAAAGTATTCTTTCTTGTTTCAAAATTCAAATCTTTCTGTGCCGATTGTGTAACCGCATCAGAATTTCTTTTCATTTCACGGACTCTTTCCATAGCTTTCTGTTGCATATTCTGTATTTCCGAATAGGAATATCCACTCATAATTAAAACAAACCTCTCAATAACGGCAAGACTTCCATAAGTTGTAAAAACTTAACTGCTTCATCTGCCTTATGCTTTCTTTCGTCACTTAACATGGGTTTCAAGTCCTGTATCAACCTTGTACGATAATCTTCTTTATTGAACTGTCCCATAAGTCCCATTATTTTCTTCATCATTTCTGCATCAATAGGCAGATTTGGCATAGATTCTGTCCTTTTTTGCGTTTCCATTGGTTGTGAGTCACCTTTATCCATCAAAGAATCTGCAATTCCCTTAATTTTTGCCATATCCTCATCACTTATAGACGAGAGCAGGTTTTCAATATCAATCATTTTTTCCCTCCGTGAATTTTTTTAACAATTCTTGTGCCTTTGGTGTAGAAAGCAATTTTTCAATGGATTTTCTGTCACTTAATACTTCTTTCAGTTTCTGGCTCTGTTTTGACGAAAGATTTTTCATTAAATATTCCTGAGTTTCTTCATTTGATTTTTTGGATTTAATATTATCGATTATTTCATCAAAATTCTTGTTACTCATTGAAACCACCACCATAATAATATATAATATTATTATGATGATAAGGTTGGTGATATGATTGAGAATACTTGTTTTGTCCGATTCACACGATGATTATTTTTCTATGAAAAAGGCAATTGAAGCTCAACCTACTGCCGAAGTTGTTGTATTTTTAGGTGACGGTCATATGGATTTTGAGCGTTGCAGACCACTCTTAGGCGGCAAAAAAGTGTATTGCGTAAAAGGTAATAACGATTTTCGTTGCGATTATCCCAAAAATGCTATTATTGAAGAAGGCGGACTGAAAATCTTTATTACTCACGGTCATTATGAATATGTAAAAAGCACTCTCGGAAATGTTATTTCAATCTCCAAAAGAAATAATTGCAAATTGGCTCTTTACGGACACACTCACGTTCAGCAAGAAGACAATTATGACGGAGTTAAAATGTTTTGTCCCGGGTCACTACGAAGTGATGAATACGGAGTTGTCGATATTGTTGATAATGGGTTTATTTGTATTGGAATTAAGTTAAAGTGACATATCCACTTCATTTTTCTTCTTTTTATCCGCTAATGCGGACAGAGTATAATACAAACAATTAACCTATAAAATAGAATTAGGGACGGTTTTCACCGTCCCTTTTAATCTTCAATTTTCTTATAATCTCTATAAAACAAAATCTGAAAAACAATTAAATATATTAGCAATAAGACTGTTATGCTTAACCACAATTTGTCGCTTGATATTTTATCAGTTATAGGACCAAAAAAGATATTACACAAAATCGGTGCAAGTGCAGGAATAAATCCAAGACATAACAGAATTGTTGTTCCCTTTGAGAAATGCATACCATACAAAGCAAAACCAAATATTGCTACGACAATTAAGCAAAGGCTAATAACAGCTAATGGTATCATTCCTGATTCCGATTGAAATAAAAAACTCATTACTTTTGACAGTGCATCCATCAGCACTCCTGATGATGGTTTTATTTCTATGTAGTCTCCCTGCCAAAATCCCATAGAATAAAAGGTGATAAAATAAACATAACATATTGAAAAAGCAATATTTAATCTCATAGCCATTCTTTTTTCTATCTTATCCATAAAATCACCTCTTGGATTCACATAGATTTTCATTTGCTTTCTATTTTTATAATTACATAAAGTTATAAAAATGTCAAGCAATGGTTTGTTGCATTCGTTTTCTCGATATAAAAAAATACCCCTTGGGATTTCCCAAGGGGTTAATTTATTGGTCTATTAAAGCCTTACCGCATTAGTCAGCGATGAGTTCGATGATGCACATTTCAGCAGCATCGCCTCTTCTTGGGCCGGTCTTGATAACACGAGTGTAGCCACCTTTTCTGTCAGCATACTTTGGTGCTACTTCTTCAATCATTTTCTTTGCAACAGACTCTTTTGTGATGTATGAGTAAACCTGTCTCTTTGAATGAAGACTGCTATCTTTAGCGATTGTAATCATTTTTTCAGCCATAGCCTGAACTTCTTTGGCTCTTGTTACAGTTGTTTCAATCTGACCGTTCTCGATAAGATATGTTACCATACCTCTGAGCATAGCCTTGCGGTGATCGCTTGTTCTACCAAGTTTTCTTGTTCCTGGCATTCAAAATCACTCCTTTATTATTCGTCGTCCTTACGCAATGTGAAGTTCAATGAGTCGAGCTTTGCGATAACCTCTTCAAGAGATTTTCTACCAAGGTTTCTAACTCTCATCATATCTTCTTCAGTTCTGTTTGTCAAATCTTCAACAGTATTGATGCCTGCACGCTTGAGGCAGTTGAAAGAACGAACTGAAAGGTCAAGTTCTTCAATAGTCATTTCAAGAATCTTACCTTTAGTATCATCATCTTTGACAATCATTGTCTCTGTTTCTCTTGCTTCATCAGAAAGGTCAACAAAGAGGTCTAAGTGGTCTGTAAGGATTTTTGCGCCGAGAGAAACGGCCTCCTGCGCTGAAATTGTTCCGTCTGTCCAAGCTTCAAGTGAAAGCTTGTCATAGTCAGTAATCTGACCTACACGAGTATTTTCAACTGTGTAGTTTACTTTTAAGACGGGTGTATAAATTGAATCTATTGCGATTACGCCGATGATTGGCTGCATAAGCTGCTTGTTTCTTTCTGCTGAAACATAACCTCTGCCCTTATCGCAAGTGAGTTCCATCTTAAGAACTCCACCCTCTTCAAGAGTTGCGATTAAGTGGTCAGGATTAAGAATTTCAACGTCAGAATCAACCTGAATATCGCCGGCAGTAACTTCGCATTTGCCACTTGCATCGATATAAATTGTTTTTGGTCCGTCGCCGTTAATCTTAAGGATAACACCCTTTAAGTTAAGAACGATTTCTGTTACATCCTCTTTCACACCGTCAATGGTTGAGAATTCATGAAGAACACCGTCAATTTTTACCGAAGTAATTGCATAACCCGGAAGTGATGACAAAAGAACACGACGAAGGCTGTTGCCGAGTGTTGTGCCGTAGCCTCGCTCAAGTGGTTCAACTACGAACTTGCCATAAGTTCCGTCAGCAGTCAAATCAAGTGCTTCAATGCTGGGCTTCTCAATTCCTATCATTCAAAACCCTCCTATTCGAGTACAGAAATATTTTCCGCTAATATTATTGTAAATTCAAGCCTATTATTTTGAATAGAACTCGACGATAAGATGCTCTTCAACAGGAACAGCAATTTCTTCTCTGTCAGGAAGTTTAGCAACCTTAGCTGAAAGATTTTCTGCATCCTTATCAAGCCATGCTGGTACAGGACGAGATGCATTAGCTTCAAGAACTTCTTTAATCTTAACGCTATCTTTGCTGTTGTCCTTTACTGATACAACATCGCCTACTTTAAGAAGGTATGAAGGAACATCAACCTTCTTTCCGTTTACACGGAAGTGTGCGTGAATTACGAGCTGTCTTGCTTCTGCACGAGATGAAGCCCATCCGAGAAGATAAACAACGTTATCAAGACGGCTTTCGCAAATTCTTAAAAGGTTTTCACCTGCTACACCCTGACGCTTTTCAGCCATCAAGAAATATTTGTGGAATTGACCTTCCTGAATACCGTAGTAACGCTTTGCAGTCTGCTTTGCGCGGAGCTGTAAGCCGTATTCGGAAGTCTTTTTGCGGTTCTGGCCGTGCTGACCAGGAGCATATGAACGACGCTCAAGAGCACATTTACCAGTATAGCAACGGTCGCCTTTAAGGAAGAGCTTTTTGCCTTCACGACGACAGAGCTTACAAACCGCACCGGTATATCTTGCCATAATTTAGTACCTCCAAATTTTTGTTATACACGTCTTCTCTTAGGTGGACGGCAGCCGTTGTGAGGGATTGGAGTTACGTCTTTAATCATTGTAACTTCAAGACCTACTGTCTGCAATGCTCTGATTGCAGCTTCACGACCTGAACCAGGACCCTTAACGTAAACTTCTACAGTTTTCATACCGTGGTCAATCGCAACCTTTGCTGCTGTTTCAGCAGCTGTCTGAGCAGCGAAAGGAGTTGATTTTCTTGAGCCTCTGAAGCCCATTTCGCCTGCGCTTGCCCATGATACTGCGTTACCCTGTGTGTCAGTGATAGTAACGATAGTATTATTGAAGGTGGACTGAATATGAACTGCGCCTTTTTCAATGTTTTTCTTTTCACGACGTCTGCGAGTTGCAGCGCCCTTCTTAACCTGAGCTTTTGCCATTATAAAGTCCCTCCTTCTTACTTCTTCTTGTTAGCAATTGTCTTCTTTGGTCCCTTACGTGTACGAGCGTTTGTCTTTGAACACTGGCCTCTTACTGGGAGACCCTTGCGGTGACGAACACCTCTGTAGCAACCAATTTCAACAAGTCTTTTAATATCAAATGCTGTTTCTCTTCTGAGGTCACCTTCAACTGTTACATTTTTTTCGATGTACTCACGAAGCTTTGAAACGTCTTCTTCGGTCAAATCCTTAACACGAGTGTCTGGATTGATACCTGTTGCAGCAACAATGTCGCTGGCTGTTTTTCTGCCTATACCATAGATGTATGTGAGACCGATTTCGATTCTCTTCTCTCTTGGTAAGTCAACACCTGAAATACGAGCCATTTACAGTTGCACCTCCATTTTCAAAAATGCGGCTGTTTAAGCCTTTATGGTTTTTTACTTTATCGTTCCTTAGTACTTTAGAAACGATTGAGCGAAAGCTCTAAGACAAATTCAAGCTGCTCTGCAGTTGCAGCTCATTGCGATTTATCTTAGCCCTGACGCTGCTTGTGCTTAGGGTTTTCACAGATAACCATTACCTTACCCTTGCGCTTAATTACTTTGCACTTTTCGCAAATTTTCTTGACAGAAGGTCTAACTTTCATTTAAAATACCTCCTCATAAAATGCTGTCAAAATTTTTCTTACTTTGAACGCCATGTGATTCTTCCGTTGTTAAGGTCATATGGTGAAAGTTCAACAGTAACCTTATCTCCCTGAAGAATTCTGATGTAGTTCATACGAAGTTTGCCCGAAATACGAGCGTGAACCTTGTGACCGTTCTCAAGCTCTACAATAAAGTTTGTATTAGGAAGAACCTCAGTCACAGTGCCTTCAACTTCAATCATATCTTGTTTTGCCATAAGTTTAAACCTCTTTCGATAATGCTTTTCTCAATGCTCTGTCCGTTGAGAACAAGTTGTCGGAAAGTTTTTTGTCTGTTTTTATAACATGTTTAGGATTTTTTCTTTTGGGATTGTTCAAAAGTCTTTCCTTACCGTCGCAGACATAAACATATTTTCCGTCAAATTCTGCCACACACATAAGCCTGTCTTTTTCACGACCGGCTATACACATAACCAGTTCACCTTTACAAAACTCCATAAGTCACCTCATTAAAGCTTTGTTAAAATCAATGGTTCGCCTTTTGTTATCGCTATTGTGTGTTCAAAGTGAGCGGACAGTTTGCCGTCAAGCGTTTTAAGTCGGATCGTAGCCATGTCGTTCTGTGAGCCAAGGAGTTGTCTTACCAGTTTGTCTTCCTAAGACCGCTTGGCCTCCGACTTTGTTAAAATCAATGGTTCGCCTTTTGTTATCGCTATTGTGTGTTCAAAGTGAGCGGACAGTTTGCCGTCAAGCGTTTT
>JAZSKT010000014.1:0-2243 GCA_045534995.1 Candidatus Fimenecus sp. | reverse complement strand
TCTTCTGAATCAGAATAATCAAATGATATATCTTTTGTTTCTCTCATAATTTCACCTTATTATTTAATCTCTTTTGCTATTTCACAGATTCTCTGTAATCTGTGATTTACGCCTGAACGAGAAATTGATTTTGTTAATTTTTCGCCTAATTCACGCAAGGACATATCCGGATTTTCCAACCTTAATTCTGCGAGTTCCTTAAGGTCATCAGATAAATAGGAAAGTCCGACAGTATTTTTTATATGTAAAATAGCATCAACCTGCTTTGATGACGCATCAAGAGTTTTATCAAGATTAGCATTTTCAAAATTCAATTTTCTGTTGACATGGTTTCGCATATCTTTATACATTTTTACTCCCATTATTTCAAGAGAGGAATTAAATGCACCCATAACAGTGAGTAAATCTTCAATAGATTCGCTATCTTTGAAATAGACCACATAGTTAGAGTTTCTTGTTATGCTTTTAGGCTCAACAGACAACTCATCATAATCATTTATGAACAATTTAAGGTCACGACTCAAATTAAGGTACGGAACAACAAATTCAAGGTGATAATTCTTGTTGGGGTCGTTCACCGTGCCACAAGTGAGAAATGCACCTTTAAGGAACGCAGTTTTACAACACTCATCAGCCATATTGCTCCAATTAAGTCTTGATGCTCCATTTTTCTTATCATAACCAAAGGTTTCAATAACTTTTAACCTATCTTCTTTTTTATTAACTTCGACTTTAATTTTCCCGGCATCAGATTTAACGACTTTTGGTTTGACATTACACACGATTTGTAACAGTTCGGAATATTTTTCTGCTACACCTTCATGTTCAGTTAACAAAAACATATCATAGTATGAAAAAGCTCTTGAAAAAAGCATCATACCATAAGCAAATGCGTGCATACAACAATCGTTCTCTATTTGTGAAGATAATATTTCATTTTTTACATTCGCTGAAAATGACATATTAAAAACCCTTTATCTTTGAATATCCCTATGATGAACGGAAACATTAAATCCGTTTTTCTTAATCTCTCTGTAAATTTTTTCTGCAAACAAAACAGAACGGTGTTTTCCACCTGTACAACCGACAGAAATTGTCAATTGGCTCTTCCCTTCGCTTCTGTAAAGCGGAACAAGATATGTAATCAAATCAAGCAATTTAGGTTCGAGGTCTTTGGCTTCATCAAAACTCATAACAAAATCTTCAACAGGCTTATCAAGTCCTGTCTGATATTTCAATTCAGGCACATAGAAAGGATTCGGTAAACATCTGACATCAAAAACCAAATCGGAATCCTTAGGTGAGCCATATTTAAAGCCAAAGGAAACAACACTCACTTTCATGGTGCTTGTCACATCATCAAGAAACAATTTTGCAACTCGTTCTTTGATTTGTGATGTAGATAAAAATGAAGAATCTATAATAAAATCAGCAATATCTCTTGCTTCTTTAATCAATTCTCTTTCTTGAGCAATAATTTCCTGTAAAGGTCTTGAAGAATCCAAGTTTGCCAAAGGATGCTTTCTTCTGGTTTCCTGATATCGCCTTAAAATAACGTCATTATCAGCATCAACAAACAAAACTTTGTATTCACAATTCATGACTTTAAGCTCTTCAAGAGCAGAAAAAAGATTTGAAAATGCATCGCCGAGACGAATATCAGTAACAATTGCTATTTTTTCTCGTTTTTCTGCTGAATCATTGAGAATCTGAACAAATGTAGGTATAAGTTTTGGAGTCATATTGTCAACACAAAAGAAACCAATATCTTCTAAAGTATCCACAACTCTCGATTTGCCTGCACCTGACATACCTGTAACAATTACAAGTTGCATTTTTGTTCCTCCTTAGGGTGACAGAAATAATCCGAACCTGTTTTTTACAGGCTGATTTCCGTCAATCCATCGTTAAAATACTCGCAAATCCACAAAGGATTTGCTGCGATTTATGCCTTGTCTTGCCAAAAATCCTCACTGTAAAAAATCTTCGACCTTAAAAACGAGAAATTTTTATTGGATTTTTGGTATTGAGGGTGCTGGAAGGCTGTCGCCTTTCAAATCCGAAATGCCGAAAAGACTTAAAAATAGCCGTTTTAAAGGCAGATTCGGAATATTTCTGTCCCCCTACTCGCCTACTATTTTCACTTCAGTTTCAAGCATTACACCGTGTTTTTCGTGTACAATTCTCTGTACATCACCAATAAGTGTAATAACATCCGTTGATGTAGCACCGCCTTTGTTTAT
>JAZSKT010000070.1:0-11616 GCA_045534995.1 Candidatus Fimenecus sp. | reverse complement strand
CATAGGACCACCACAAACAATCTTTTCAGGTTCTTCCACGAATCCACCACAGTAGTCAATAATGTAGTCCATCATTGTACCGATTGGAACACGGACATTTTTAGGTGTTTTGATTGCAGAACCGTCAATTGTCATACTACGGCTAACAAGTGGCTTACCCGTTGCAACATAACGACCGATAAAGGCAATACTTGCAACGTTCATTACGACGCAACCCACATCAGACGGCAACTTTCCCGGTGGCATTTTTCTGCCTGTTGCAGACTGAATAATCATTTTTTCAGCACCCTGCGGATACTGTGATTTAAGCGCCATAACCTTTACCTTGTCACCTTCAGTAGCACTATCTGCAATTTCTTTAAGAATCTGCAAAGCAATAGGTTTATTGTCTTCAACAGCAATAATAACATTATCAATGTGAAGATATTTGCTGACAGCATTAACACCACGCATAATATTAACGCTGTTTTCAACACATTCACGATAGTCAACAGTAATATATGGCTCACATTCAGCAGCATTGATAATAAGTGTATCAATCTTTGCCTCCTGCGGAAGATTAAGCTTTACGTGAGCAGGGAAACCTGCACCGCCAAGTCCCACAAGACCTGATTTACGAACTGCATCAACAAGACTCTTTGCATCAGTTACCACAGGTGGTGTAAATTCGTCAGGTGCCATAAGACCGTCACTTTCAATAATAACTGCCTTTGAAGTAACACCTGTTGAAAGTTTAATATCCTTAATTTCAGTAACTGTACCTGAAATTGAAGCATAAATTGGTGCGCTTATGTAAGCATCGCTGTCACCTATAAGCTGACCAAGTTTAACATAATCCCCCACGTTAACTGTTGGTGTACAAGGTGCGCCAATACCCTGAGTCATAGCAATTTGAACGAATGGCGGCGTTGGAATTCTTATAACTCGCATACCTGCCGTGTTCTTGTGATGGGCAATACTCACGCCACCGCGACCTTTTTTAACTGCTTTAAGCAATCCTTCTACTTTAATTTTTAAAGGCCTCACATTTCCATCTCCTTTAGTGAAAATATCTTAGAAAAATACGGCATTACTAACCGTAATAATGTACCTGTTAAAAGTCCCGTTACAACTGATGCTATAAGCATTACGGGTGCATAACCTATAATTGCTGAACTTTGTACCAAGAAAAACGATACAGACAACTGTCCTATATTATGACAGATTGCTGATAAAATGCCTACTCCCGCATAACCAAAGTCTGTTTTTTTTCGCAACAGAATCAGCATACAAACAGCACTCAATATTCCACCTGCAAGGCTCATACAAAATGCTGTGAATCCTCTTGTTATAAGGACAAAGACTGATTTTGCCACTACTATCAGCAAAGTTTCACCCACACTTAAATGTAATGCAGAAAACATTACGGGAATATTTGAAAGTCCCAATTTGCTTCCCGGTGGCATAAAATATGCTGTTGGCAAAAGTCCTTCCACAAAAGACAGCACTACTGAAATTGCTGTCATAAGACCTGTGAATGTAATTCTTTTAATTCTTTCTCTTCTCATACATTCACCCTGTCAATGCGTCAAGCTGATTTTCGTTTTTACCGCTGATTTCAACGGCAACTCTGTTTGGTGCACAGATGATACCCTCACCTGCTTTTGAAATTCTGCCACTTCTGACACAAACCTTGTCAGGACAGACAGCTTCCTTTACATAAATTTCACCGTTTTCACGACAGACAATAACGCCGTTAATCTCTTTTTCAAGGTATTCACCGTCAAGAGATATTGTTTCAACGGCTTCACCGTCAACTATTATTTCTGCCGTTGTGCCTTTGTTCGCAGAATTTACAAGTAAAATTCCTGCAACACCCACTATAAGCACAAGGATAAGCAACATAAAATCTTTTTTAGTAATAAGTTTTTTCATTCAATCACCGAAAGTGAAAAGTTATCGTCATTAATTGTAAGTTTATCTTTCAATTCTTCTGAAACAAGGACAGATTTATCCTTTTTCACAATAATGATTTCAGCATCAAATTCATCTGCAAGTGAGATACCTTTTTCAACTCCCTCACAGAAAATTGCAGTTGAGAGAAAGTCGCTTAAAGTACCGTTATCTGCAACAACCGTTACGGAAGTGATATCATTTTGAACAGGTTTTGCAGTTTTTGCATCAAAAATATGTGAATATCTTATTCCGTCTTTTTCAAAATACTTTTCATAATCACCTGATGTGGAAACAAAACAATCAGTAACATTCAAAATTGCGAAATAATCATTTTGTGTGCCAAAAGGATTACGAACACCGATTTTATATGGCTCTTTACCTATTGCCCCGACTGAACCACCAACTGTCACAAGTGCATTATTAACCTTTTGTTGTTTTAGGAAATTGATTGCCTCGTCACAAGCTGTGCCTTTACCCAACGCACCCAAATCAAGTGAACCATTGTTTATTGAAATTGAATTACTGTCAATTTCCAAAGACGAAATTTCAAGATTTTGAAGAGATTTTGCAATTTCCTCACTTGTTGGAACATATCCACCGTCTTCAATTTTCCACAAATTTTTCATTTCACCGCTGAAAAGAGTGAAACAACTACTTTTTTCACTTAATTCCGCACATTCCAGAAGATAATCGGCAAACCATTTGTCAGAAATGAAAATTTTTTCTCTGTTCAATGTAGAAATTGCAGATGTTTTGACAGTATGTGACAAATAACTGTTATCAATAAAGCTAATTCTGTCAATTACAGAGGTGCAAAGTTCCTCACCTTTTTTTTCGCCGTAAACCGTCACATTAACAGGACTACCCATGGCAAAACCGCTGACAGTTGCATCCTTTGAATTATCACTTAACAATGAAACTGTGAAAATCACAACCACAAGCAAACCAGCCACAAACGGCAGATTTTTCTTTAATGTTTTCACAAATTCACCACCTACTTCACATACTATTATATAATACAATATTTTTTCATTTTAATCAATTGGTAAATATATTGAAATAAACAAACACAAATGATACAATATTACCATAAATACGTTGAAAAGGTGAATATTATGAAATACGATTTCAGTTTTTATATGCCTGTGAACATTTTAGGCGAAAAAAATGCTTTAAAAGACAACAAAAATATCTTTTCTAATATGGGCAAAAGGTGTCTTATTGTGACAGGTTCGTCATCTGCAAAAAAGTCAGGTGCTCTTGATGAATTAATTGGGATTTTTAATGAACTTGACATTGAATATGCGGTTTTTGATAAGATTACGGAAAATCCATTGACTGCTACTTGTTGTGACGGCGGTAAAGTTGCAAAAGAAATCCAAGCTGATTTTGTTGTAGGCATTGGTGGTGGTTCTCCGCTTGATGCGTCAAAGGCTGTTTGCGTTTATGCCACAAATCCACATATTGTGAATGACGGAATTTATACGGAAAAGGTTGAAAATGAGCCTTTACCTCTCGTTGTAATCGGCACAACATCAGGAACAGGCAGTGAGGTTTCGGGCGTTTCTGTTCTGACTCGTGAAAACGGCAGAAAACAGAGTATAAGCGGTAAAAATTATTACGCTGACTATGCAATTGCAGATGCCAAATATACATATTCAGTTCCTTACAGAACTACTGTTTCCACTTCCCTTGATGCTCTTGCTCATGCTATTGAGTCAATGTTTTCACCTCGAGCAGATTTTCTCACACAGCAATTTGCTCTTATTTCAATTAAAATGATTTATCCGATTCTCGAAAAACTCAACGCAACAAAGGATTTACCTACTGAACAGGAAAGAGATACGCTTTATTACGCCTCACTTTATGCAGGTTTTGCATTAAATAAAGGTGGTACTGGTTTCCCACACGGAATGGGATATGCTCTTACGGAAGATTATAATGTTCCTCACGGAATTGCCTGTGCAGTTTTCCTGCCACAGTACCTTACAGAAGCCCAGAAAGCAAATCCAACTCTTTTTAATGAAGTTCTTAATGCTATGAATAGTGATAAGAGTTCCGTAGAAAAACTCATTCTGAACTTATGCGACTTGCATTTATCCGTTCCTGAAAAACAGGTTGACGAGTATGTTGCTCGTTGGGAAACTCTCAAAAACTTTAAAAACTCACCTACTGAATTCAATAATAAGGATGCAGGAGAATTAGTCAAAAAATTATTCCCGTAATTTTTAGATATTTTTTGTCTAAACAGTCTCAACCCTTGAAAATTCTACATTTATGATAGAAATCGTCGTTTGAATTGTCTATTGTGGACAAAAAAACGGCGATTATTTTTCGGCTATAAAGCATTATTTAGATATTATTTAACTACAAAATCCGTATTTTAGGGTGTTTAGATGTTTTTTGACTATTAGTAAAAAAGTAATTTCCAAAAATTGTTGACAGAGCCAAAAATAGTGTTATAATGGTATGTGAACAATTATCTGTATGTAACAGATGATAAATACTTCTAATAAACGGAGGAGAAAAATTATGGCAGACACAAGATTCGCAATCACACATTACCATGATGCTGCTCAGATTAACAGACAGCTTGACGAACTTATCAGCAAACCAATTTATTCAATTAAGCCTGAAGTTCTCAAGGAATATGAAGAAGAGTATTATGAGAAAAAGTGTGCTAAATCAAAGGAAATGATTACTGAAGCAAAAGCTATCATCCCTGGCGGTGTTCAGCACAACCTTGCTTTCAACCATCCTTTCCCACTTGTTTTCACAAAGGCTGAGGGTGCTTACCTTTTCGACGTTGACGGAAACAAGTATTTTGGCTTCCTTCAGGCAGGTGGACCTACTGTTCTCGGTTCAAACCCTAAGGTAGTTCGTGACCAGGTTATCGACCTTCTTAACACCTGTGGTCCTTCAACAGGTCTTTTCCACGAATTCGAATACAAACTTGCAAAGAAAATCGCTGACTCAGTTGAATCAGTTGATATGTTCCGTATGCAGGGTTCAGGTACAGAAGCATGTATGACAGCTGTTCGTGTTGCTCGTCTTGCAACAGGTAAGAAGAACATCCTTAAAATGGGTGGTGCTTACCACGGTTGGTCAGACCAGCTCGGTTACGGCATCCGTGTTCCTGGTTCTAAGTTCACACAGGCAAGCGGTGTTCCGCTTTACCTCTTTAAGCATACACAGGAATTCTTCCCTGGTGACCTTGAAGACCTTGAAAGAAAGCTTTGGCTCAACCAGTTCAACGGCGGTACAGCTGCTGTATTTATTGAACCAATCGGTCCTGAAAGTGGTACAACTCCACTCGATTATGACTTCAACAAGGGCGTTGAAAGACTTTGCCGTAAATATGGCGCACTTCTCGTATTTGATGAAGTTGTTACAGGTTTCCGTATCGGTATGGCAGGTGCTCAGGGCTTCTTCGGTGTATCTCCTGACCTTACAATCTTCGGTAAGGTTATTGCAGGTGGATATCCGGGTGCTGGCGGTGTCGGCGGTAAGAAGCAGTACATGAAGCATCTCGGTGCTGGTCTTGACGATTCAGGTATGAAGGTTAAGAAGGCATTCACAGGCGGTACAATGACTGCTAACCCACTTTCATGCTGTGCAGGTTACTTCACTCTTGAAGAAATCGACAAGCAGAACGCATGTCAGAAGGCTGGCGAAATGGGTGACAGACTTACAACAGGTCTTCAGGAACTCGTTGCTAAACATGGTCTTCCATTCGTTGTTTGGAACGAAGGTTCAGTTTGCCACCTTGAAACAGTTGGTACAATGCACTACTCAATCGACTGGTGCAAACCTTGGAAAATCCCTGGTGTTCTTTCAGCTACAAGCGAAAGAAAGAAAGAAATGCAGTACATGGGCGCTGCTTATATGGCAGAAGGACTTGTTACTCTTGCTGGTAGCCGTCTCTACACATCAGCTGCATACACACCTAAGATGATTGACCAGGCTCTTCAGTGCTTCGATAAGGTTTTTGCAAATGTTGCAGTTAAACCTTCTTCAAAATAATCATTGATTTTTTCGGGTGGATGAATTCATCTTCATCCACCTTTTTATCCTAATTATAAGAGGTGATATTTCATGGATATTATGCAGGCAAAAGAAACTGTTATAAGAGCAGGTAAAGAGCTTATTGCAGCAGGTCTTATTGCTCGTACTTGGGGCAACATTTCTTGCAGAATCAGTGAAACACAGTTCGTAATCACACCAAGTGGTCGTGCTTATGAAACTCTCACTCCTGAAGAAATCGTTCTCGTAAACATCGAGGACCTTGAATATGAAGGCGAAATCAAGCCGTCAAGTGAAAAAGGTATTCACGCAGCTTGTTACAAACTTCGTCCTGAAGTTAATTTTGTAATTCATACACATCAGGTAAACGCTTCAATCGTTTCTGCACTTGGTATGGATATCAATAACATTGAGGGTGAAAATGCTCAGGTTGTTGGTAATAATCTTCCTATTGCTTCATACGGTCTTCCCGGCACAAAGAAGCTTCGCCAGGGCGTTATTGACGCTATCACTCGTTCTGATGCAAAAGCTGCTGTTATGGCTCACCACGGTGCAGTATGTATGGGTGTTGACTATGACGATGCTTTCAATGTTGCACAGAAGGTTGAAGATATTTGTGAACAGTATGTATTGGATAAATACACTTCACTTACAGGCACAGTTGCTGAAAATCTTACTGCTATCAACGACTATGTTGTTGGCAAGTTTGTTAAAAAGCCATCTTCTGTTCCTGAATTTGAGCCTTGTAAGAGTGAACGTGATGGTCCTGTTTTCAACATTTCTGTTATTGACGGTGACGGCACAATCACAAGAATTGACATTGACTCAGGTGATGTTATCGCAGGTGACGCAAATAACAGTTCAATCGAACTTCACCGTGCAGTATATAAAAAACGTGATGATGTAAACTTTATCTATCACACCAAAGACCCATATACTGTTGCTTGTTCAAAGATGGGCAAGAAAATGCGTCCGCTTATTGACGACTTCGCACAGATTGTTGGCGTTAATGTTAAGAGTGCTAAGTATGACCCTAACAACACACTTGCAACTGCTAAAAAAGTTGTTAAGAAGCTTAAGGGCAGAAATGCAGTTCTCCTTGAGAACAACGGTGCTCTTTGTGTTGCAGGCAGCGAATACGATGCAGGTGCTATTGAATTTATCACAAATAAAGGTGCTAAAATTCAGGTGAGCGCTCATATGTTTGAAAAGATTGAGCCTATCAATCCTCTTGAAACAAGAATTATGAGACTCGTATACAAACTTAAGTATTCAAAGCAGGCAGGCAAATAATTTGTTACATATATGAAAAATCCCTCGGAGTTTTAATTCCGAGGGATATTTTTTATCCGTTGTATTCTTTTAATGCATTGTATTCGATGTAGTTCCAATGATATTCAAAATCCGATTGATTACGGATAATGTGGTCTATATAGCTCCGTTGCCAAATATTACGATTGCAGTCGCGATTTACAAATCTTTTTAACGCAGTAACTACATTAGGAATTGTAGGGGCTGACGACCTCGGCAGCCCGTATGTATCAATTAAAAGTAACAAATGAATATGGTTAGGCATTATAATGTAATTTTCAACCTTAACTGTATCATAGGCTTTTTCGATTGATAATATATATTTTTCTGTAATTCTTCCATAAGGTTTCAAAATGATTTTTTTCGGGGCGCCGGGGTCGTCGCCCCCTACAATTGTTGACAGTAAGTTTTTACGATGTTCTGTACAAATCGTTATAAAATAACAACCTTCATTACTATAATCGTAATTTTGCAACCTTATATTTTTTCTTTTCGGTAATTCTTTCATCTTATGATAATTTGTGGATGAACAAACCTGACAACAATTTTGGTTCGAACCATGTTGATTTTGGTGGCATAACCTTTCCTGCATCTGCAATATCCATAAGCTCATTAAGTGATGTCGGATACATTGCGAACGCCAATTTCATACCCTCTGAACATCGTCTTTCAAGTTCACTAAGTCCGCGAATACCGCCTACAAAGTCAATTCTCTTATCAGTTCTTGGGTCTGCGATACCTAAAATCGGTGTAATGAGATTATTCTGAAGAATTGAAACATCAAGACATTCAACAGGGTCATTCTCATTTATGAATTCTGCTTTTGCAGTAACCTTATACCACTTTTCATCAAGATACATACCGAATGTATGACGTTCTTTTGGTGAATAAGGACTTTCGTCTGTTTCTTCAACTATGAATTTTTCACCCATTTTTGCGATAAATTCTTCGCTTGTATTTCCGTTAAGGTCTTTGATTACACGGTTATAGTCCATAATTTTAAGCTGGTCGCAAGGGAAAATAACTGACAGGAAGAAATTGAACTCTGCATTTTTATCGTATTCGCCCTCACCTCTTCTGCGTTCACCTACACGAACTGCAGATGCACATCTGTGGTGACCGTCAGCAATATAAAGATATGGAATCTCTGCAAATTCCTTAACGAGAGTATCAATCACAGCATCGTCATCAATAACCCATACAGTTTGTGATACACCGTCATCACTTACAAAGTCGTAAGCAGGTGTATGTGTATTTTTCCAGTTTTCAGTAATGTCCGAAACTGTCTTATTCTCTCTGTGTGTAAGGAAAATAGGGCCTGTGTTAGCATCGAGAGTATCAACGTGACGAATTCTGTCTGCTTCCTTATCTGCTCTTGTGAATTCGTGCTTTTTGATAATATTATCAAGGTAATCGTCAACTGCAGTACAACCAACGATACCTGTCTGCTCTCTGCCGTTCATAATCTGACGATAAATATAAAGCATTGGCTTTTCGTCCTGCTGACAAATTCCTTTTTCACTTAAAGCATCAAGGTTTTCCTTTGCTTTTTCATATACTTCAGGTGAATAAATATCAATTCCCTCTGGCAAATCAACCTCTGCCTTATCAACGTGCAAAAATGAATATGGTTTATCCTTTACCATTTCACGTGCTTCTTCTGAATTCATTACATCATAAGGTAATGCACCTACAAGAGATGCATATTCATTTTTTGGTCTGATAGCCTTAAATGGTTTTAATACTGCCATTTTTAATTCCTCTTTCCTTAAATTTAAGAAATATTTTATAAATTATTATATAAGCAATAACACCAATTATTGCACCAATTCCGTCAATTAAAATATCTGAAAACTGAAATGCTCTTCCCGGAACAAAAATCTGATGAATTTCGTCACTTACGGCAACAATAACAGTCAACAAGAAGGAAATCAACGCTGAATTTTTCTTTTCCCATGTTGCAAAAATCGCATTATTAAGGCTGAATGCAAGTGCTGTAAATTCAAGCATATGGGCAATTTTTCTCAACGTTTCTCCGTCAATATATAAGTTTATCCATTCAATAATTTTGCTGACAAGAGAATCACTTAATTTCTTTGATTCCTCTGCATCCTGTGCCGATAAACTGAATATAAAACCGAGAAATATAAGAACTAAAACCCACGAAACGATTATATATATTTTTCTTCCCGATTTCATTATTTCTGTCCTTTATAAAAATAGATGTTTGAACTATCCCCTGCACAGTATATGCCACTTACATCTTTTGCTGTTGCAAAAACCGTACCCTTATAATTCACAGGTAATGCAACTGCATTTTTCAGCAAATGGCTTTCACATGCAACCACTTTTTCCTTTGTGGAATTTTTCTCTAAATCTGCTACCATTCTGTCATATTCCCCTGACGAATATCCGAAAACATTGTTTTCATTGTCAGACTTAAATATTGATAAGAAATCTGCTGACTTATTAGAGTCAACTGTCAGGTCATAAATCACAATGCTGTATTCACCTGAACGGATTTTTGAGTAATATTCATCTTTTTCCGCAACGGTTATAGTGCCGTTGAGTTCAACACCGATATTAGCCTGCCAGCAGTTGACAATAGCCTTTGCCATTTTTTCATTTTCTTCTGTGCAAAGAATGTTTATTGTAAGATTATCAAGTTTCAATTCCTCAAACGCTGAAATCATCTTCTTTCGAGCATTTTCAATATTGTATGATACTGTTTCAACCTTGCCACCTGACAACTTATATCCTGACGGAACAAGATTTGTCTGCTTTGTTTCAGTAACTGACGATATATCAATGCTTGAAACAAGTCCTGTTCTCAATTCAACATTTTGAAGCACCTCTTTTTTCATATTGAAAACAAGTGCGGTTGTAATATTGGGGAGATTTGTCTTTTTAGTTCTTCTGCCAAGTTCGTCAATAGCATTTTCACTTACAAAGAAACCTAAATCGTAAGTTCCGTCATCAACCTTTTTTGCAATATCAACTTCGTCTGAATTTACATAAAGTCTTACTGATGTAGCTATTGCACCAAAGCCACCTGCATATTCTGTATTTTTTGAAAAACGGACAGATTCTTCGTCCTTTATGTCAGAGAGATAAAAACCACCGTTGGAAATAATATATTCCTCATCAAGACCGTATCTTCCTTTTGTTATATTGAAAAATTCTTCGTCGCAAGGGAATGATACAGGCTGAGAAAGAGCATACAAAAAGTCCTTATTTTTCTTTTCAAGAGTAATTTCAAGAGTATAGTCATTTATGGCTTTTATTCCAAGTTCATTTGAAGAAGCTTCGCCATTATGTACCTTATCAGCATTTTTTATGGCGCTCAAAAGTTCAAAATCAGGTGCATTTGTTTCAGGCAAAACTGCTCTTGTTATACCGAAAACAAAGTCCTTCGCAGTAACAAGACCTTCAACTGTTTTTTCATTTTCCAGAAGAAAATCCTGCACCTCATCTGAAATGTAATATTTCAAATTTTCTTTAAGATAAAAAGTATAGACAAGTCCGTCAGCAGACACCTTATAATCTTTAACGGCACATTTCTGTGGCTCACCATTTTCATCAAGCTTGAAAAGACCGTCAAAAATATTAACAGCCACTATTTTTTCACTTGTGCCGGACGCAACCTGCGGGTCAAAGTAACGAGGCATCTCGTCTATTGCACAGGCAAAATATGTATCTTTTTCTTCCTTTTCACAACCTACAAAGCAAGAAACAAGCAGGATTGTTGCAACAAAAATCGCAATAATTTTCTTAATCATTTTATTCACCGTATATGAGTATATCAAAAAAAGTGAATTATGGCTATAATTTAATAAAAAATTTTATAAAAAACTATCTTTTATTATATAATTTTGTTATAATGAGTTATACATTATATATGGGGAGAAAAATTATGGAATTATTTCTTGATATTGCAAAATATATTGTGACAGCCTTACTCGCAATTGCCATGATTGTTCTTGGTATTTATTTTGGAAAACTTTCAAAAGCAATCAAAGAAGCAAATAGTGACGAAGAGGATGAAATCAAGTCACTTGAAAATAAAATTGACTATATAAACAAGAATATGGGCGATGAATTTCACCGTATCCGTGTTGAAAACCAAAATTCTAATAAGGACATTCGCGAAGATGTTAAAAAGAGTCTTGATGAGATGTCAGGTCGTATCGACAATATGAACAGAGGTAATTTTGAGCATCGTGAAAAGGTTATTCAGATGCTTGTTGACCAAGGTGATAAACAGAACAAGTCACTTGAATCATCAATTACAAAAATGCAGGAATCAAACGAAAAGAAACTTGAAGAAATGAGAGTAACTGTTGACGA
>JAZSKT010000222.1:0-1620 GCA_045534995.1 Candidatus Fimenecus sp. | reverse complement strand
GCCTATATGATTAATAATTCGTGACATATTATTCACCTCTTAATAATACTATCACAATATATTTTAAAATAAAAGATTAATTGAGTATTTTTTGAACATAAAAACATATTCTATTATGAAGCATTTATTTGAGGTGATATATATGTGTGGTATTGCAGGCGAAGTTTCTTATTCTAATTCAATTAAAAAAAATATTGACTCATTTTACAAAATGCAAAAAGTTTTAGCTCCACGAGGACCTGACCAAAATGGAATGTATATAAAAAATAATGTTGCTTTAATTCACTCTCGATTAAGTGTTATTGACATTGAGAATGGAGTTCAACCAATGACATCAAAATTTGGTGAACAAGAATATACCATTGTTTATAATGGCGAATTGTACAATACAGATGAAATAAGAGACGAGT
Source organism: Candidatus Fimenecus sp. (assembly GCA_045534995.1). GTDB lineage: Bacteria > Bacillota > Clostridia > Oscillospirales > Acutalibacteraceae > Fimenecus. Next base: position 1,210 of record JAZSKT010000222.1, on the reverse strand, counting down.
TAAAATTATCAGGATATGTTTTTATGACGAATTCTGATACAGAAGTCATATTAAAAGCCTTTATTCATTGGAAAGAAGAGTGTCTAAAAAGGTTTAACGGTATTTTTGCCTTTGCAATATGGGATGAATATAAGAAAAACCTGTTTTTTGCTCGTGACAGAGTAGGAGTAAAACCATTTTTTTATACTATAAAAAATAACTCGTTTATTTTTGGTTTAGTATTATAAGCATTACTTGAACATAAAGACGTTGAACCTGTAATAGACGAAAATTCAATTGCAGAGATTATGTTTATCGGTCCCGGAAGAACTCCGGGGTGTGGCGTTTTTAAGGATATTCAAGAATTAAAACCTGCGTGTTGCGGATACTATAATAAAACAGGAATAAAAATACGGAAATACTGGACTTTGAACGACAAAGAACATAATGATAACTTTGAAGATACAGTTGAAAAAGTTAGATATTTAGTCAAAGACTCAATTATAAGGCAATTGACATCCGATGTACCTGTCGGAACATTTCTATCTGGTGGACTTGATTCAAGCATCATTTCATCTGTTGCAAACACATATTTCAAAGATAAAGGCCAACAATTAAAAACTTTTTCTGTTACTTATGAAAATAATGATAACTATTTTAAGAAAAGTAAATTTCAGCCAAACAATGACAATGATTTTATCAGTAAAATGGTTGAATATCTTGACTGTGAACATCATTTGATAACATTAAACAACAAAGACCTTGCTAATGCTTTATATAATGCTGTTGATGCAAGAGATTTGCCCGGAATGGCTGATGTCGACTCGTCATTATTACTGTTTTGTAAAGAAATAAAAAAGCATTGTACAGTTGCATTATCTGGCGAATGTGCTGATGAAATTTTTGGTGGTTATCCTTGGTATCGTGATAAAGACATAAGAGCTATAAATGGATTTCCTTGGGCACAATCCACATCATACAGAAAATCTTTCCTTAAAGACGATATTAAAATACCAAATGCTGAAGATTATGTATATTCAAGATATAAAGACACTTTAATTAATACATCAAAAGATAAAGGTATATCCCCTCTTGAATCAAGAATGAAAGAAATGATGAAATTAAATGTTGATTGGTTTATGCAGACACTTCTTGACAGAAAAGACAGAATGAGTATGTATAACGGACTTGAGGTAAGGGTACCATTTTGCGATTACAGAATTGCTGAATA
>JAZSKT010000145.1:0-1634 GCA_045534995.1 Candidatus Fimenecus sp. | reverse complement strand
ATTATCTTTCCAACTTTACCAAGCTTGTTGATGCCTGTGCAGAGCATATCCCATTCTTCGTCCTTCATAACATATTTGTCATCGAAAATTGAAAGGTCTGTACCCTGAATTGAGTGTCCCTGTTCAGAGATACCAACAACTTTCGCACCCATTTCTTTAAGGAAAGTGATGTGCTCGATAAAGTCCTTTTCAACTTCTTCGTAAGGCTTTGTGATAAGAAAACTTGAGAACCAAGCGTTGCAAATCTGCATACCGCGAAGTTCAAGTGCTTTTTTGAGTACCTTTGTATCTCTTGGGTACTTGTTACCAACTTCACAACCTGTGAAGCCTGCAAGTGCCATTTCAGAAATGCACTGTTCAAATGTGTTTTCAGCACCGAGGTCAGGCATATCGTCATTTGTCCAAGCGATAGGTGCAATACCGAGTTTTACTTTATTTTTGTCAAGCATATTAGTATCTCCTTGCTTTATTTTTATTTTCTTCCTTCTCTGCGAAGGCATTATTTACTTTTTCATTGTTTGAAACTGATGGAACACCCGTATGCCACCAAGCACCGTAACCGTCTGTCATTGACTTTGGAAGCACTTTAATATCGATGAGTGTTGAAACTGTCTGTTTCTGTGAATCAATAAGGGCAAATTCCAATTCTTCCATAGTCTTTGCTGTGTAAGTCTTGCAACCATAAGCTTCCGCATTCTTTGCAAAGTCAATTGGAATAAGACCACCGAGCAAATCACCGTTGTCATCTCTATAACGGAATTCCGTTGCAAGATTTCCGATACCATTTGACATTTGGAGGTTGTTGATACAACCGAATCCGCTGTTATCGAAAAGAAGAACATTGATTTTCTTGTTTTCCTGAATACTTGTTACAAGTTCAGAGTGAAGCATCAAATAACTTCCGTCACCACACATAGCGTATGATTCACATTCAGGATGAGCCATCTTGCTACCGAGAGCACCTGCAATTTCATAACCCATACATGAATAACCGTATTCCATATTGTATGAATAACGGCTGTCTGAGGTCCACATTCTCTGAAGACATCCCGGAAGTGAACCTGCAGCACCAGTGCAGAGAGCATCAGCAGGAATTAACTTACGGATAAGTGCCAATGCTGCTGTCTGAGTAATGACACCACCGATTTTCTCAACAAATTCTGGAATTGTCTTTTCGTCACGAGCCTCAATAAGTGGCTTGAAGTTCTCGTCATATTCATAATTTGCAAGGAATTCCATTTCCTTGTCCCAACCGTCTTTCGCATCCTGAATTTCAGTTGTGTATGCTGATTTGTAACCTACCTTACGAAGTTCATCGCCAAGAGCAACAATACCAAGTTTTGCATCCGCAACCATTTTTGTTGCATCGAGTTTATATGCGTCAAATCGAGATGTGTTGATTGTAACCATTTTAACATCATCTTTAAAAAGTGACTTTGAAGCAGTTGTAAAGTCAGAGAAACGAGTACCGATACCGATAATAACGTCTGCATCCTTTGCAATTACATTACCTGATGAGTTACCTGTAACACCAAGACCACCAAGGTTATATTTATCAGATGAAAGGCAAGCTGTTTTCGCGCTGTGTGTTTCTGCGAAAGGAATGTTGAATTCTGCACAGAACTTTTCAAGAG
>JAZSKT010000137.1:0-12675 GCA_045534995.1 Candidatus Fimenecus sp. | reverse complement strand
TTACAGGAACAAAGGGTAAATCTACAACTGCATATTTCATTAAGTATATTGAAGATGAATATCTTGCAAGTGTTGGCAAAAAGAAAAGCGCCATTGTTTCGTCAATTGATACTTATGACGGTGTTATAAATATTGAAAGTCATCTGACAACTCCTGAACCGTTTGATTTACACAAGCATTTTAATAATGCAGTTAAAAGTGACATTCAGCACTTTACAATGGAAGTATCTTCTCAGGCGTTGAAATACGGCAGAACAGATGGTGTAACTTTTACTGTGGGTTGTTATCTCAATATCGGTATTGACCATATCAGCGCCATTGAACATCCTGATTTTGAGGACTATTTCCAGTCTAAAATGAAGATTTTTTCACAGTGCCAGACCGCAGTTGTAAATCTTGATACAGACCGTAGTGAAGATGTGCTTAAAGCATCAAAGAATGCTCCTGAAGTTATTACATTCAGCACGAAAAATGAAAATGCTGATGTTTACGGATATAACATAAGAAAAGACGGTTCCGATACTGTATTCACAGTAAGAACAAAGGAATTTGACCGTGACTTTACTCTTACAATTCCCGGACTTTTCAATGTGGAAAACGCACTTTGTGCTATTGCTGTATGCTGTAAACTTGGAATTCCTGAAAAATTCATTTATACAGGACTTTTGAAGGCTCGTTCAAGTGGCAGAATGGAAGTTTACGAAAATGCAGACAAGAGAATTACTGCCATAGTTGACTATGCTCATAACAGAATGAGTTTTGAAAATCTTTTCAAATCTGTTCGTCAGGAATATCCCGGAAGAAAAGTTGCAATTGTATTCGGTTGTCCCGGAAACAAGGCACTTATCCGTCGTAAGGATTTAGGTGAAATCAGCGGTCAGTATGCGGATATGGTTTACATTACGGAAGAAGACCCCGGAGAAGAGCCTTTACAGAAGATTTCCCGTGAAATTGCCGATTTTGTAGAAACACAAAACGGAAAATATAAAATTATTGATGACCGTGGTGAGGCAATCAGCACAGCAATCAATGAAATGGGTGCTGACAGCGTTATTCTTATTACAGGTAAAGGTAACGAAACAAGACAAAAGCGTGGAATTGAGTATATCGATTGTCCAACGGATGTGGAATATGCTACTAAAGCACTTAAGGAATATGACAAAACGCATGGTCTTGACAGCGACGAGAAAATCAAGAGTGTTCAGGACATTTTACCTCAACTCCATAAACTTTATAATAAAAGAGTAGTAATTAAACTTGGCGGAAGTTGTCTTGACGATGAAACTCTTATGAAAAATCTCCTTGAGGATATTGCACTTCTTACGATGGTAGGTGCAAAAATTCTTGTTGTTCACGGTGGTGGCAAGGAAATCAGCAAAACACTCCAGAAAATGAACCTGCAATCTGAATTCTATGAAGGCTATCGAATTACAGGCGACGAAGAAATGAATGTGGTTGAAATGGTGCTTTCGGGAAGCGTAAACAAGAAAATTGTAGAACGTTTTTCACAGAGTGATATTTCAGCAGTTGGTATCAGCGGTGCTGACGGAAACATTTTAACTGCAGTTCCAAAATATATTGACGGAAAAGCCTTGGGCAGAGTAGGGGACATAACAAAGGTTGATACAAGTCTTGTTGATACGCTTTTCGAAAAGGGATATACAGTTGTTCTGTCACCGGTGGGAAGATGCAGTTCATTGGGAACAGTTAATATCAATGCTGACGATGCTGCAGGACAGATGGCACTTGCAATTTCTGCCGATTATCTCGTTTATATTACGGATGTAAACGGTATTTTTCTTGATAGTCAGAATGAAAAAACTGCGCTTGAGCGAATTACTGTTGAGAAAGCGAAAATGCTTCTGGACAGCGGTCTTGCAAAAGGCGGAATGATTCCAAAACTTCGCAATATTATAAATCTCATTGAAAACGGCGTTAAAGAGATTGCTGTTCTCAATGGTAGAGTAAGATACAACGTAATTTCCGAATTTATCGGTGCAAAAACTATGGGAACGGTGGTGACAGGTGACTGATGGATACAAAAAAACTTATAAAAACTGCAATCAAGGTCGTTCCTTTTGTTACGGCAACAGTTGGCGTTTTGTCACTTGCACTTTCAAAATATGAAGAAAAACAGGGTAATTATTCCCGCGAATTTTTTGAAGTTGAAAATGAATTAAAAACAAAGATTGATGAGGTGAGAATGGGATATGGCAAAGAAAACTAACTCAATTTTAAAAACTGCATTAGGCTACGGCATAGGTGCTATCGGTCTTGATTTAAGCTACGGTATGTTCTATTCATACCTGTCATATTACCTTTCAAGCGTATTGGGACTTCAGGAAGGATTCTTGCTTCTCATTACACCACTTGCTCGAATCTGGGACGGAATTAACGACCCAATGATGGGTACAATCGTTGATAATACCCGAACAAAAATGGGTAAATATCGTCCTTGGATATTGATTGGCGCTATGTGTAATGCTGTGGTGCTTTTCCTTTTGTTCACATCATTTGGTATGAGTGGAATGCCACTCTATATTTACATAGCAGTTATGTATATTCTTTGGGGTATGACAAACACAATGGCTGATATTCCATATTGGTCAATGGTGCCATCTTTTACAAGTGAAGAAAAAGAAAGAAACCTTGTAGCAACTGTTGCACGTTCATTTTCAGGTATCGGTCAGGGTATAATCTCAATTTTAACCCCTATTATTTGTCCGTTGCTTTCAAGTGGCATAACTGATGAAAAAGGATACAGTGCAACTGGATTTTCTCGTTGGGCAGGTATCTGTGGTATTGCCCTTGTATTCTTTGCTTTAGTTTGCATACTTGTGACGAAAGAAAAGAATGTTGTTTATGGCGAAAAGAAAAAATTCAGTCTCAAACAGATTTTTACAGTTATCAAGAGTAACGACCAGCTTGTAGTATTTATTGTGTTTGCAATGCTTTCAAATGCAGGTTGGTATCTTACAAGTTCGACAGCAGTTTATTATTTCACAGATTCTTTGGGTGACTCAAAATTGCAGTCACTTTTCCAGACAATCGGAACAGTAGGCTCTGTCCTTGGTCTTTTAGTGGTTCCCGTGCTTTCAAAGTGGTTCTCAAAGAGAACTACATATACAATTTCACTTTGTACAGCAGTTGTGGGTTATGGTCTTATGCTTATAACAGGTCCAATTTTAAAACTCAATGTTGTTATTATGGATGTTTGCTATATTCTTGCATCTGTCGGTGTTTCATCAATGTTCGTTTCACAAACAATCTTCCTTGCAGACATTGTTGACTACGGTGAATATAAAAACGGAACAAGAAACGAAAGTATTACTTTCTCAATGAAAGGTTTCTTGCAGAAAATGGCGTATACAATGCAGACAATCGTTCTTTTCGGTGGTCTTGGTCTTATGAATTATAACGAGCAGATTACAACTGCAAAGATTGTAAACGAAACAACAAAAACAGGTATCGGATTTATTTGTTTCGGTGTGCCGATGTTATTCTTCCTTGCATCTCTTGTTGTGTTTAGAAAGAAATTCAAGGTTTACGGTGAACTTGCTGACAAGGTACACGATTACATTATTGAAAAAAGGTCTGCTGAAAAGTAAGAAGAAACAAAAGGGAGAGATGAGAAATGGCATCAAAGGTAAAAGACTTTCTTGATTCTAAGATAGTCAAGGGTGATGTAGGTCAAGAAACATATCTTACATGGCGCGAAACGGTCTCTTATGCTTTGGGTCGTGGTGCGCAGGGTATGTTTACCTCAATGACGGGTTCAAAATACCTTAACTATTTTCTTACAAATATTCTTTTGAAGAGATTTAAGGACCCTATGGGACTTGCATCTCAAATCAGACTTTATTGCGGTATTTTTGATGCAATCAACGACCCAATGATGGGGATTTTAGTTGACAAAACAAGAACAAAAGAGGGTCAAATGCGTCCTTACATTCGTCGTGCACCTTATTTTATCGCTGTGGTAATGCTTTTGTTCTTCATTGGTATGCCTGAGGCAATTCCTGATTGGGCTTGTATCTTATGGACAACCATTCTTTTCATAGGTCTTGATGTTACATATACAGCCTTTGATATTCCAATGGGTACACTGGCTTTTTCAATTACGCCCAATGGCATTGAGAGAACAAAGCTTTTTGGAGTAAGCTCAATTATTCGTTCGGTTACAGGTGCTTTGCCGGGTCTTTTTGTTGCCTGTGCAGGTTGGTTGCCTTATTTCAACACTCATACCGATAAGGCTTATCTTACGGGTGCCATTGTTTCAGCTATTGGAATTCTTCTTTTCACAAGAATTACATTTAAAAACACAAAAGAACGTGCTGTTCACCACGAAGAAGCACCGTCTGTTAAAGAATGTTTTAAACTTCTTTTCAAAAACAGACCTCTTCTTATGCTTTTCTTAGGAAATATTTTCTTTCTTATAGTAAAGGTTGCAAATCAAGTGTCATTCTATTTTGTTGCTGATTTAATGTTTACAACAAAATACAATGTATTTATTGATATAATCACTTTCCCCGGATTCCTTATCGCAGGTATCGGTGTTCCTAAAATTGTTGAAAAGCTTGGCAGTCGTTCTGATTCGAGAAAATTTTATAGAACGTGTTGTACAATTGCAATGATTGCTCATGTTCTTTTTGCCATTACATGTTATGATGGTCTTATTAACAAAGAACCAGGTTCCGTTGTTTCTCTTCCTGTGGGCATTCTTATCGTTCTCTTCACGGGTCTTACTGCAATTCCTCTTGAGTGCAAAAATCTTATGCAGAAAGAAATGGAAGCAGAAACAGTTGACTATATCGAATGGAAAACAGGAACACGAGTTGAAGGTATTATGCTTTCAATTATGTCTTTCACAGGTAAAATTGAAAATTCTGTTTCCTCTGCTATCGGTCTTGGAATTCTTTCATTTACAGGTTATATTGCACATTCAGAAGGCTCACTTGTTCAGAACGATGCAACAAATATTGCCTTGTTCCTTATGACAACAATTCTTCCTGCATTGGGTTATCTTCTTATGCTTGTGCCTATGGCATTCTATAATATTTCAGGTAAAGACCACAAAAGAATGCTTGAAGAAATCAAAGAACGCCACGAAGTTAAGGCAAAGGCTGAATAATTATGAGCAAAACAGTTTTAACTTTTATAACGGATACACATCATTACTCAAAAAAACTTGGTGTGACAGGAGAGGCATATATGCTTCGTTCAGAGTCTGACCAAAAATGTCTTGCCGAAACAGGCGAGATACTTGATTGTGCTTTCGAGAAACTTGCAAACAGCGATTGTGATGCAGTTATGGTAATTGGCGATGTTTCAAATGACGGTGAGAAAGTCTGTCATGAGGAGTTTCGTGAAAAATTGTATAAACTTAAAGAAAATAAAAAAGTTTATGTTGTAACAGCAACTCACGATTGGTGTTGCGACCAAAATCCACGACGTTATGAGGGTGACAAAGTCTTTAACGATGTTCCAACGCTCACATCTGAAGAACTTTATGATTTCTATGCCGATTTTAGCGTAAATGATGCCTTTAGTGAATATAAAACGCATATTGGAACTGCCTCTTACGCCGTTGATATTGGTGAAAATGTAACACTAATAGGACTTATTGATGATAAAAATGAAGAAAATCATGCAGGGTTTGTGCCAGAACATTTCGAATGGATAATCCAGCAGATAAAATCAGCCAAAGAGCGTGGCAGAGTGCCGGTTGCAATGGAACATCATCCGCTTATGTCACATATTACACCTCTTTTAAAAGGTGTAGGAAAAGGATATGAATATCTTGATGCATTTGCTGATGCGGGACTGGAGTTTTTATTCGTAGGTCATACTCATATGCAAAGAATTGATGAGTATGTTTCGAAAAAGGGTAATAAAATTTATGAAATCAATGTAGCATCTTTGGTGGGTTATCCTGCGCCAATGGTTACAATGACTGTTACTGATAACGAAATAAATATTAGTACGGAGTTTTTAAAAGAATGTACTATCGATGGTGAAAAGGTTGACTTAACTGAGTTCCTTAAAGACCATGCGACAAAAATGTTCAAGGTTGTTTTTGAGTCAGCAGAGGACAAGGTTATGCTTGAAAAAAGACTTCGTGCTCTTAATATGAACCCTAAAAAATTAATGGAAAAATATTATATTATAAAGCCGATTTTCAAGGGGATTTCTAATCTGACCGTTAAAAAAGCAGGCAGATTTTTAAATACTATGACTTTTGGCAAGGCAATTCCAAAGGAAAGTATAAAGCAGCATGCCAATACAAAAGTGCTTGATATTGTGGGCGAAGTATTTTTATCTGTCCTTGACGGTGGAATAAAGAAATATAACGAAAATGATAGTTTTTATAAGCTCGTCAGAGGTGCTATGAGCACACCATATAGAATTAGTAAAAAACTAAAGGTGAAAGAAAAGACTGTTGATATTTGTGAAAAGATTGATTTGGCTATACACGAAATTTTAACGGGCGGACAGCTTGATAACCATAGTCTTACAGTAAGGAGAAAATAAAATGGTTGACTTGAAATTTTATCAGATAACCGATTTGCATCATTATGCACTTGAATTAGGTACAGAGGGAAAGGCATTTGACAAAATTTGTCTTTCTGACCAGAAGTGCCTTGCAGAAACAGGTGCTATGATTGATGCGTACTTTGATAAAATTATTTGAGATAAGCATACAAATATCGTTTTAATTACAGGTGACGTTACTTGTAACGGTGCGAAAGAAAGTCATTTTGACCTTGTTCCAAAGTTACAGCGACTTAAAGACGCAGGTAAAAAGGTTTACCTTACAACAGGTACTCACGATTACTATATGGAAAACGGTAACGGTACGGGCAAGGCTGAAAAATGTGTCGGTGACGAACTTCTGACAGCAACTCGCACAGAGCGTGATGAACTTTTAGAAATCTACCACGATTTCGGTCTTTCTGAGGCAATTTCATTACATAAACCAAGCCATTCATACTGCGTAAAACTTCAAGAGGGTTACAGATTGCTGTGTCTTAATGATGATGGTGACGAGTTCTTCTGTGGTTATTATGACGATTGTCTTGAATGGATAAAAGAACAGATTGACGATGCAAAAGCAAACGGTGATTACATTTTTGCAGTTACTCATCACCCTGTTTTACCACCAACTCCGATTTACCCGCTTTTCAGCCGTCGTGATATGCTTGGTGACTTTGAAAAAACATCAGAATTTCTTGCAGATAATGGTGTAAAATTCATTTTCACAGGTCATACTCATATGATGAATATTGCAAAAATGACCACAGCAAAAGGTAACGATTTTTACGATATTAATACTTGTTCAGCAGTCGGATATCCGAATGCTATGCGAAAAGTTGTTATGACTGATACTGAAGTTCAGGTTGACAGCGTAAAGATTGATAATTTCAACTGGGATTTAAAGGGAATGACTGTTGACGAATATACAAAAGTAAATTTCCAGCAATTTCTCAATGCAATTTTTGATTCAATGGCCTATGATATTCCTAAACTTGCTGAACTTTCAACATCATTCAGTATGACACCTGAAATGGTATACAAACTTGAAAAAGTGTTTGTGCCATTCGGTAAATTCTTGCAGAAAGCAACCTTTGAAACAATAGGAAAAATGTTTGGAATAAGCAAGTATATTGCTGATTCCGTAAAAGACAGAAATGTAAAAGATTTTCTTATTGAGGCTGTTACAAATGTGTTTGTTGGTGACGAGCCATACAACCCGTACACGCCTGAATATTTAGCACTCTGGGCATTATTCAATAAACGTGTAAAGAAAATAATTAAACCCGTAAAAGGTTCAGAAAAAATAGCAGAAATCCTTGATATTATCCTTGATGGTGTGCTTTATGATGCACCACCAAGTGACTGGAAAGGAACATTCGTAAAATAAATGCAAAGTGCAAAGCGTAAAATGAAACTCCTTACATCGATTTGTAGGGAGTTCATTTAATATATTGAGAATGTTTAATTATCTGAAATGCTTTCTGTTTTCAAGGATATATGTTGTCAGTTTGCTGAGCATTTCCTTTTCTGTGAAATTATGATATTGCTCATCTTCTGTTTCGAAATCTATATTTTTTTCTTCCATTTTATCAAGGTTGTTTTGAATGCTATCGATGTTTTTCGGTACTTTCTTTCGTGGGAATTTGTTTTCAACCTTGTTTAATAATTCAACTGATTTTTCAGCACCGATTGTTTCAAGTGATATTTTTACTTTTTCAAAATGGTTACCATAATAGTAAAGATAATTTGAAAATCCACCGGAATTGACTTCTTCACAAAGTTCGTTTATGTAGAAAACAAGTTTTTCCCATTTATTAAGGCAACTTAACATCTCACCGTTTGCAGACATTTCGTTGTGGTGAGTTGAAAGGTTGTTTAATAACTCATCATCAGAAAGATTTAAAATATCAGCAATTTGCATTGTGCATTTTTCGGGTGGTATTGGGTTACCTGAATTGCATATTACTGATGGTGGTACCTTACCTTCAACTAAATGTTTATACTTTTCCCAGACAGCAGTTAATTCACGAAAGCCTATTGATTCTTCATAATTATCGACAGTTTCGGTACAAAGTTTAATAAGATATTCTATGCCTTTTTCGGTTTCACCATTTTCGATATAATACTCTGCCATTCGCAGATAAATAGTCACTTCATCAGCAATATATTTAAAGTGTTTATGAACAACTTTTATGATAGATAGTCCTGCAAGATAATTGCCTTTTGAGTAATATTCTTCTTCAGCAAGGTTGATAAGATAATCACCTGTACCAAAATACTTTCGGTATTTTAAAGCACTGCTTGACAATCTGTTAGCAAATTTTTCAACATTTTTATCTTCTCTGTATTTTTCTTGTATTTCTTCAATTTCAGCAAGAAATTTATCTGCAACATATTCCATAGAAAAGTCCTCTTTTACTGATTCTCAACACATATTTTATATGCGATTTCCTGTAATTGCTCCATTGTTTCAATAGTGCCTAATTCCTGTCGATACTTTGCTGCACCGTGAAGTCCTTTTGTGTACCAACCTGCGTGTTTTCGTGCCTCTCGCATACCGATATAATCACCTTTGTACTCACAGATTTTCTGGATATGCTTAATCATAACCCTCATTCTCTCGCTGACAGGAGGATGGGGAATTATTCTTTCGTGGTCGAGATAAGCATTGATTTGAGAAAATACCCAAGGACAACCTAAAGCACCGCGACCAACCATAATAAGGTCACAGTTTGTGTCTTCAAGCATACTTGCTGCTGTTAGTCCGTCAACAATATCACCGTTGCCGATAACGGGAACAGAAACAGCCTTTTTAACCTCTGCAATAATGTTTCTGTCAACAGGAGGTGAATACATCTGCTTTCTTGTTCTGCCATGAATTGTAATTGCAGAAGCACCTGCATTTTCAGCTCTTTGTGCCATTTCAACAGCATTTATGGAATTTTCGTCCCATCCTGCACGGATTTTTACTGTTACGGGAACGGGTGACGCATTGACAACTGCTTTGACGATTTTTTCAGCGAGTTCGGGGTTTTTCGCAAGTGATGCACCACCGCCCTTACCTGCGATTTTCGGTGCAGGACAGCCCATGTTTATGTCAATAATCTGCGGGTTTACTTTCATAACAGATTCAATGCTCTCTGCCATAATCAGGGGGTCATTGCCAAAAATCTGCACAGCAGCAGGGCGTTCCATATCGGACAAAAACATCAAATCCTTTGATTTTCTGTCACCCATTGAAACACCTTTTGAACTTATCATTTCGCTGACAACGTAAGCAGCACCGTAACCAACACACAATTCACGAAAAGCGCGGTCAGCAACACCTGCCATAGGTGCTAAAACGGCTTTTCCGTTTATTTCTACATTACCTATTTTCAAAACATTACCTCGTAAAAATATGATAGAGTAATTTTATCACAATACACCTATTAAAACAATAAAAAATACTGTTATTTTTCCTTTTTGTGTGTTACAATAAAGACAATCTTAAAATTAAAGGTGATTTTATGAAAGCATTTATGGATAAAGATTTCTTACTTTCAACTGAAACTGCAAAAGTGATTTTTGAAAATGGTGCGAAAGATACACCTATTTTTGACTGGCATTGTCATCTTTCACCAAAAGAGATTTATGAGGACAAGCCATTTGAGAATATAACAAAAGTATGGCTTGGCGGTGACCACTATAAATGGCGTGCAATGCGTGGCTGTGGTGTGGATGAAAAGTACATCACAGGTGATGCCTCTGACTACGAAAAGTTTATGAAATGGGCTGAAAGTCTGCCTTATTGCATCGGTAATCCTCTTTACCATTGGACACACCTTGAATTGCAGAGATATTTCGGTATCTATGAGCCATTAAGTCCAAAAACTGCAGATATGATTTGGGAAAAATGTAATGAGCAGATTAAAGCAGGTGGCTTTACACCTCGTTCACTTATCGAAAAATCAAATGTTGCTTGTGTCTGCACAACAGACGATGCTGCAGATACTCTTGAATATCACAAGTTATTGGCAGAGGATAAGTCTTTTAAATGCAAGGTTATTCCTGCTTTCCGTCCTGATAAGTCATTCCTTATTGATACTCCTGCATTTAAAGAGTGGATTGTTGCTATGGAAAAGGCTGCAGAAATGGAAATCAAGTCATTTGCTGACCTTTTAACAGCCCTTGAGAAACGAATTTCATTCTTTGACGAAATGGGATGTCGTGCATCTGACCACGCACTTGAATACTGTCCGTTTGAACCTGCAACAGAAGATGAACTTGAAACAATCTTCACAAAGGCACTTGCAGGGGGTGGATTCACACAAAAAGAACTTGACCAGTACAGAACAGCACTTTTGCAGTTCTTTGGCGAAAAATATGCAGAACTCGGTTGGGCGATGGAACTTCATTTCGGTGCAATGAGAAATAATAACGCAAGAATGTTCAAATCAATCGGTGCTGATACAGGTTTTGACTCAGTTCACGACCATCAGTTGGCTTACGGACTTTCTCGTTACCTTGATTCGCTTGATGTTAAGGGCAAATTGCCGAAGACAATTCTTTTTACACTTAATCCAAAGGATAATTATGTGCTTGGTACAATGCTTGGCAATTTCCAGAGTAGCGAAGCACAGTCAAAGATTCAGTTCGGCTCTGCATGGTGGTTCAATGATAACTATGACGGAATGAGAGAGCAAATGAAAACACTTGCAAATCTTGGGGTTCTCGGTAAGTTTGTCGGTATGGTTACCGATTCCCGCAGTTTCCTTTCATATCCAAGACACGAATATTTCCGTAGAATTCTTTGCGAAATTATCGGTGATTTGGTCCACGAAGGCAAATATCCAAACGATACAGAGTTCCTTTCAAAGGTAGTTGAGGATATTTCATTTAATAATTCAAAAAATTATTTTGGAATATAAAATTTACACAATAAAATGGTAGGGCGGGGTCTTGACCCCGCCGAATCTGTTTAATTATGAATTATGCATTACGCATTACGAACTATATATTCATTCCGCCGTTTACGGATATGTTTTGCCCTGTGATAAAGTCAGCATCTTTTGATGCTAAAAACGAAACTGCTCCTGCAACATCCTCGGGAGTGCCGATTCTGTTAAGTGGTGTTTCCTCTTTAAGAGAATTCATTGTTTCATCATCAAAATGACTTGTCATTTCTGTCAAAATCACTCCGGGTGATACGGAATTTACCGTAATTCCTGAAAGTCCAACCTCTTTTGCAAGAGCCTTTGTCATACCTATAAGGCCTGATTTTGATGCAGAATAATGCACCTCACAAGAACCACCTGTTTCGCCCCAAATCGAGGCAATATTTATGATTTTTCCTGATTTTCGGTTAATCATATACTTAAGGACTGCACGACTGCAATAAAATGCGCCTGAAAGATTTGTTTCTATCATTCTGTGCCACATTTCGTCGGTAATATCAGTAAAAAGTGCCTGCTGGGCAACTCCCGCATTGTTCACAAGAACTGCAATTTCACCAAAATTCTTTTCAATATCCTGCACAACAGATTTTACAGCGTTACTGTCTGTAATATCAAGCTTATATACCTTGCTGTTTGCACCTAATTCGGCACAAAGAGTCTGTGCGTTTTCTTCTGATTTGTTATAGGTGAATGCAACTTTGTATCCGTCATTTAAAAGTCTTTTTACAATGGCTTCGCCGATTCCCTTTGCTCCACCTGTGACAAATGCAACTTTATTCTTCATAAAATCTCGCTCCTTTCGGATTGCTTTTACATTGTATCACACTTTTGTCCCTTTTGCATTAAAATACTTGAAAATTTTTTACCGTTGGAATATAATATCTTTTGCAGTTTAATATTTGCTTGTGTAGCACAGTTGGTAGTGCAGCTCATTCGTAATGAGCAGGTCGCAGGTTCGAGTCCCGTCACAAGCTCCAAAACCGGAAATCCTGTCGGAAGATGGGATTTTTGTTTTATATGTTCAAAGGAGAAAACAGATGAAAAAGCTGGCAGTTATTGACCTTGGTTCAAATTCCATAAGAATGAGCATTTTTGCCACAAAAGGCAAAACCGTAAAAACCCTGGATGCATACCGCAGTGTTATCGGCCTCAGCCGTGGGATGAATGTGAAGTCGGAGGCCAAGCGGTCTTAGGAAGACAAACT
>JAZSKT010000139.1:0-6663 GCA_045534995.1 Candidatus Fimenecus sp. | reverse complement strand
TGAGTCAGAACCTTGCTACGTAAAAAATAAAAATAAAAAAGGACTGCTCAAAAGAACAGTCCTTAAATAATTTACAATTTTTAATTATGCAACAGTTTCAGAAACAAAACTGTCATCACAGAAAGAGCAAGAAACATAATTTTCAGCATCATTGCCGATTACAACTCTTTTACTGTCAACATATTTTTTAATAAGAATATAAGCTGCAACTGCAACTGCAGCAATACCAACGATAATAGCAATAACCTTTAAAGCCTTTTTCATAGTGAGTAACCTCCAAGAAATTTATTACAGATATATTATATATAAAAGTCTATGAAAAGTCAATGAATAATTTGTAAAAAGAAAAATGCCGCAGACTTTCGTCAACGGCAAAGAACTACGTAATTAAGCCTTGTTAAGCTTTGTAACGAGAGCAGACTTTTTACGAGCTGCATTATTCTTATGAAGAAGACCCTTAGCAGCAGCCTGGTCGATTTTCTTAACAGCAACCTTTACAAGCTCATTTTTATCAGCAGCATTTGCATCAATAGCAGCATTTGCCTTTTTGATAGCTGTCTTGAGAGCTGAGTTTGTTGACTTGTTACGCTGTGCCTTTGTCTTGTTAACGAGAACACGCTTTTTAGCTGATTTGATATTTGGCATATTCGTTACACCTCCTTCGTATTTACAGATACATATGTTACCACGAAATAAAATAAAAATCAAGTTATTTTTTTAAATTGATAATTATTTTTTGTTAAGATTATGATAGTGAGGGAAATAAATGAATATAAGAACAGATATTGCTTTGGAAAGACACGAAATGCTTGGTGAAAAACATCAAAAGGGTGTAAAGGTGAAAAAGTGGAAAAAAGAGAATGTGGAAATTGCAAAAGTTGAAATTACAGACAGTCATGGAGAAAAGGCTATGGGTAAACCTATGGGAAATTATTTTAATATAGAAATACCTGAATTCTCTCACGAAAGTGAACTTTTTGATGTTCGACTTGAAATCCTTACAGGAATAATACGAGATTTGATTCCAATTGAGGCAAAGTCTTTTCTTGTTGCTGGTTTGGGTAATGAGAATATAACGCCTGATGCGTTAGGCCCATTCTGTGCAAAAAAGATTTTTTCAACAAGACATTTTGAACATTTTACAGAAATTCAACAGCAATTACCGAAACTTAACCCCGTTTCTTCAATATCAACAGGTGTTTTAGGTCAAACAGGTATTGAAACTGCAGAGTATATAAGCGGAATTGTAAAACTTATAAATCCTGATGTTGTAATTATAGTTGATGCTCTTGCATCAAGCAAATTGTCAAGTTTAGGAAAAACAATTCAGATGTCAGATACAGGTATTACACCGGGTTCAGGAGTGGGGAACTTTAGAAAAACAATTGATAAATCAACTCTTGGTATACCTGTAATTTCTATTGGTGTACCGACAGTTGTTGATTTGGAAAAAGACGATACAATGTTTGTTACACCAAAGGAAATTGACACAATTGTAAGTCGTGCAGCAGGACTCATAGCTATGAGTATAAATTGTGCTTTACAGCCTGATATGGAACCCGAGATGTTTCTTGCCTTATCATAATTAACTCTTTTTCCGCATATTTTTAATTGATTATTATGCGGAAAAGAGATGATTTTTTGAAAAAAAGGACAAACAATAATCAGATTTATGAGTATGTTTTTGTTTTAATAATTCCTATTTCGATTATATTTACAATATTTTTTTTGGGAATAGAAAAATCATTTGAAAAAATAGTATATGCAGGTGCATTTCTATCAAATCCTGAAGCAATTTTTCAAAAAGTTGATAGTTCAGAAAAAAATGATACCATTGCGGAGATGACAATATCAGATAATGCTGTTAACACATCATTTTCATCTGCATCGTCTGTACCCAAAGACATTATGACACTAATTGAACAAGCAAAAAAGAAGTATGCCGAATCTTCCAACGATGGCGAAATAATCGAAAAGGATTACAGTAAGCAAAATGCAACTGCCGAATTAGACGGATTATATGTCAGAAACACTACTCTTGAACATGAGATTAACATTAAGAAATGTTTAAATGGTAAGGTTTATGCCAATATTGATAAAAAAGAGCCGTCTGTACTCATTTATCATACTCATACAACAGAAACATATGAATTGTTAGACAGAGGTTTTTACACAAACGAAAAAAGCTCACGAAGTGAAAATTCAGGTGAAAATATGGTAAGAGTAGGTGAGGAAATATGTAAAGTTCTTGAGGAAAACGGCTATAAAACCATCCACGATAAAACGATTTACGATAAAGAATATAGTGGTGCCTATGAACGTTCTTGTGAGAATATAAGCAAAATTTTAAAGGACAATCCATCAATACAGATTGTTCTTGATATTCATCGTGATGCGATTTACCAGAAAGACGGTTCAAGAGTAAAGACCGTTACAGAAATCAACGGAAGAAAAGCCGCACAGATTATGATAATAAGCGGTTGTGAAGATGGTAATGTGACTAATTTTCCTAATTGGGAAAAGAATTTGTTCTTTGCCGTTCAATTACAGAACAAACTGAAAAACGATAACCCACAATTGGTAAGACCCTTAATGTTTTGTAGCAGAAAATATAATATGCACCTGATACCTTGTTCACTTTTAATTGAAATTGGTACAGATGCAAACACATTATCGGAAGCAGTATATTCTGCAGAACTTTTTGCCCGGTCTTTATCGGAATTTTTAAAGGAGTACGAAACATAATGACAGAATTGACAAGAATCATAAAAGCATACCTGATTTGTGTCATCATAACATTCCTTACAACGCTCTTAATCTGTTCAATTTTTATTGCAAAAACCAATACCGACATAATGCTTTTTGGGTTGCAATAACTCATATTTTCGTGTATAATTTACTTTGGAAACTATGAAAGGATTATACATAATTATGAATTTTAAAGATATTGGTAATAACGGACTTGTTGAGGGCTTTGCAGTCATTAAACAGTGCGAAAAGAAGATGGCAAAAAACGGGAATAATTATCTTGACCTTGTGCTTTCTGATAAAGACGGCGAGATTTTTGCTAAATTATGGGATTATAATGAAGCTGCACACGGAAAATACGAAACCGATATGTTTGTAAAGGTGAGAGGTGCTGTTTCACAATATAATGGTCACGACCAGTTGCGAATTGACCGCATCCGTCCTGTAATCGAAAGTGATAATGTAGATGTATCTGATTATGTTAAGTCAGCAGAATATTCAGGTGACGAAATGTATAATCATCTTCTTTCACTTGTAAATTCATTTAAGGATGAGGATTTAAAGAAAATTGTTTCATATCTTTTGGAACAGAATAAAGAGATGATTCTATATTTCCCTGCAGCATTCCGACTTCATCATGCGATTCGTTGCGGTCTTTTAATGCATACTGCTTCAATCGTTAAACTCTGCGAATCAATCTGTAAGGTTTATCCTTTTGTAAATCGTGAGTTGTTACTTTCAGGCGCAATTCTTCACGATATTGCTAAAACAGTTGAATTTGATGTTAAAGAAACAGGAATTGCATCAGGATATACTGTTGAGGGAAACCTTTTGGGACATCTTGTAATGGGTGCAATGATGGTTAAAGAAGCAGGACAAAAACTTGGAATCGATAGCGAAAAATCAATGCTTTTACAACACATGATTCTATCTCACCACGGTGAGCCTGAATTTGGTGCAGCAGTAAGACCATTGTTCCTTGAAGCAGAACTTCTTTCACAGCTTGACTTAATGGATGCCCGTGTATATGAAATTATGGATGCAGTAAACGGCATTGAAAAAGGCGAGTTTACAAACCGCCTCTGGGCACTTGAAGACAGAAAATTCTATAAATACAACGACGCAACATTAAAAGTTGATATTTTGTAAACATCAGGCGGGGATATAATCTCCGCCTTAATAAATTCTTAATAATTTACTTACTTTTATCTTAATTTTAAATCAGTTAAAATACCGTTGGAGGTTGAAAATATGTATAATATTCTTGTTTGTGATGATGAAAAAGATATTGTCAATGCACTTGATATATATCTTAAATCAGAGGGGTATAACACTATTCTTGCCTACAATGGTAAAGAAGCACTTGAAAAAGTTCAGACGTATGAAATTCACCTTGTTATAATGGATATAATGATGCCTGTTATGGATGGTATATCATCAATGGTGAAAATCCGTGAACAGAGTAATATTCCTGTAATTCTGCTGACAGCAAAAGGTGAGGATACCGATAAAATTCTCGGACTCAATGTTGGTGCTGATGATTACGTTACAAAACCTTTTAATCCTGTTGAACTTATGGCGAGGGTTAAATCCCAACTTCGTCGTTATATGATGCTTGGCGGTGGCAAGGTCAACGAACAAAACATCTGTATAGGCGGAATTGAACTTGATGACACAGCCAAAAAAGTGACGGTTGACGGTGAGCCTGTTTCATTGACACCAACAGAATATGACATTCTGCATCTGCTTATGAAAACTCCGGGAAAAGTCTTTTCACCGCGTGAAATATACTCAAAAGTCTGGAAAGACAACCCCTATGGAGCAGAAAGCACAATAGCAGTACATATAAGACATCTCCGTGAAAAAATCGAAATCAACCCTGCCGAACCACGCTATTTAAAAGTCGTATGGGGACAGGGGTATAAGATTGAAAGAGGTGTCAGATAATGAAAAACAGTTTCTTAGTAAAATGCATCGCAATTATTCTCTTTGCAGTAACAATGACTACTTTGTTGCTGTCAGGTGCGTGTATTTTTTTCGGAATCGGTTCAGAAGCATTTGTGTCGTCAGCAAAACAACAGGCAGAATATAGAGATGAATTTATAGAAAGCTTCTTGTATAATTACGAGTGGCGAATAAGCGATGGTTATGAGGATTATATAACATACGATATAGAACACGAGTGTTCTTATAGTTCTTTTACGCCTAATTTTTCAGAGAATATTCTTTATGAGATTAAAGATGAGAATGGAAAAGTTTTTTATTCTACTATTGATGATTCAGCGGGAGAGTTATCTGTTTCTTTTGGAAGAAGTTTTTCTGTTTTAAAAGAAGAATACAAAAACAAAGATGATATAATCAAGGAAACTTATGAGGAAGAGGAAACGAGCGTACAAACAGTAATTGAAAATACAACAGTTTCAGATACTACTGATGGTGGAACATATGAACCTGAAACAGTTCCGAACACTTCCAAATATTATGACGACAAATCATACACAGTAACTATATGTTATAAGGCTGACCCTGTTGAAAAAGACTTTATTTATTATATGGGTAAATTTTACGATTTTGTTGCTGAAAATGAATCAAAATTTTATACTATTGCAGCAGTTTCATCAGTGCTGTCATTGTTCCTTTTCATAATTCTTCTTCGTTCTGCAGGTCACACTAAAAAGTCGGAGAATATTTATATTTCAAAATTTGATAAATTCCCTGTTGATATTTTAACAGCAATTTATGGCGGATTGACCTTCTTACTTGGTATAGGGTGTTATGCTTTATATGAAACTATGGATGATTGGTGGTATTATAATAGCTTCTTTTATGAAATATTGCCACTTCTAATCGTGCTTTGCATTATAGGTGTGTTCATTGATTTCGCCCTACTTGCAATCCTTTTAATGACAATGTCAGTACGCTTTAAAACATCAACATTCATTAAATCAACAATCATTTATAAATTAGTAGTTTTAATTTGGAAAATACTAAAGCTTGTGTGGAAAGGTTTAGTAAATTTAAATAAAAACATCTGGAAATTACTTCGTAAAATGCCTTTGGTTTGGAAAACTGTTATTGCCGTAACAGTAATAATCGTTGCAGAGTGGATTGTTTTTCTTGTGTATGATGGAACATTGTTTTTTATTTCACTCATTTTCACCTGTATCCTTTGTGTCGGTGCTATCTTTGTTGCAATTCTCTTAAAAGATATCAAAAACAACACAGAAGATATTGCAAACGGAAATGTGTATAAAAAGATTGACACAAAATACCTTTTCCTTGATTTAAAAGACCACGCAGAAAACATCAACAATATGAGTGACGGTATCCAGAAAGCGGTTGCAGAGCAAATGAAATCTGAACGCTTTAAAACTGAACTCATAACAAATGTTTCTCACGATATTAAAACTCCTTTGACATCAATTATCAACTATGTTGACTTGCTTGAAAAGGAAGAAATCGAAAACGAAACAGCAAAAGAGTATGTTGATGTCCTTTCACGCCAATCATCAAGGCTTAAAAAACTTATTGACGATTTGCTTGAAGCATCAAAAGCATCAACAGGCAACATAAAGGTAAACTTTATGAAGTTTGAAATGGGTATTCTGCTTTCACAGGCACTTGGAGAATATGAAGAACGCTTTGAGAAAAATAATCTTCAAGTCGTTCTCAATAAAACCGATGAAATGTTGTTTGTAATGGCTGATAATCGTCATGTGTGGCGAGTTTTCGATAATATCCTTAACAATATTGCAAAATATGCTCAATCGGGAACAAGAGTTTATGTGGATGCAAAACGAAACGGACAGTTTGCAGAAATCAGCTTCCGCAATATCTCAAAAGACCCTCTTAATATTTCAGGTAACGAGCTTATGGAACGATTCGTCCGTGGCGACAGTTCCCGTAATACAGAGG
>JAZSKT010000261.1:0-11699 GCA_045534995.1 Candidatus Fimenecus sp. | reverse complement strand
GCATATATCGAGGCATATAAAAATCTTTCGGGGATTGATGATGACAGAAGTGTCAATGTAACAACAGCGGTTGATTTGAGAAGGTATATAAAGAATCCTGCACGAAGTGGTTACACAAATGAAGTTTCATTCGTAAACTAGATTGTGGTAAAAATGGATAAGGATATAAAAAACACCCTTAAATCCGTTGGCGAAATAACTGAAAAATACAAAAACGATAAATTTATGGGCCTTTATGGTTTGCCTTTACTGAATACTGCATATAAATCAATGATTTATGCTCAGGCAGAGGCAATTGTTAAACTGTTTTACAGTAACCCATCATTGTCTGTAAGTAATCTTGGTGTTATCAAAAAAGAGACTTTCTCAATGGACGGAAATGAGCCTGTCGGATTATATGCTTCAGGTGCTGCAAAGAAAAAACCTTGTGCAGTTGCCACAATAGGGTCTTTTAATGGTGATTTGTATCTTTCCATCAGTTTCTTTGGCACAGAAAAAGACAGAGAAATCATTACAAAATTCTATGATGAATTTGAAAATGCCCTTGTGGAAATAGCAAAATAAGAAATAAAACAGCATTCATTCATTTCGAATGGGTGCTTTTTTACTGTAAGGAGCATATATTTATCACGGATAAGAAATTTCATATGTGAAAACAAAAATAATAACCAATATTTTGATTGTATAATTACGGTATCATTCATTGACAAAAAAAGATAATTATAGTAAAATTATTTCATATATGTAGTTCGGGAGGATATAACTATGGAATCTATGGAACCTATGCAGTCTACACAACCAAAGAAATTCAAAATCTCCAAAAAGATAGTTGCAATCATTTTGGCAGTAGTAGTATTTATCGTGGCGGTAGTATCAATATTTTTAGCGGTGGCATCAAAGAATAAGAACAAGGAACTTAAGTGTGACTGTGAGTATTGTAGTCAGATGTTTGAATACTATAACTATCTTATTACAAGTGGTCAGATAGAGCTGAAAGAAGTTGAAGGCTATAACCCATATCTTGACGAGTTTATGAGTGGCAATCAACATCAGGATAACCAGCAAGACTCATTACCGTCAAACAGTATGAATCCCGGTAATCAGCAGACAGATAATCAGCATATTGAAAATCAGCAGACAGATAATCAATACGCAGATAATCAACAGATAACTCAACCAAATAATCAACAGTTAAATGAGCCTTCACAGTGGTCAAAGGCACAGGTTGTTGAGGTATATAAACACGCTGCAGGAAAAACACATAACTCTGTAACATCATATCAGAAAATGACAATGCGTCAGATGACTGCTCCGGGAATCAATCAAACATTGGTTAATTTCGCAGCCAACATTATGGACAGAGCCCTTTCAAACAACTCAAAAGATATTGCCGGTATCACAGGTGGTCACCAGAATCTTACTGTTTCAGATGTTCAAACTGCAAAAGCATACAGAAGCGGTAACAATATCATAATCGAAATGACTATGAAAGAACAGGTAGACGGTGGAAAAGCCAATATGTACAGCGGTTCAGTTGGTCATGCTATTTCAGTTGTTGGTGATATTGATAGTGTTATCGGTCAGTTCAGTGGCCTTGGTATGGACGCGATAATTGCAGATAATGATGTTAAAATTCATTATGCAAATCCAAAGTTAAGAGTTACAATTAACAGTGACGGTAAGATTATCAACGGTACATGGAGTTATGTTACTAACATTTCACTTACAAACCTTACTATCAAGGCATTGGGCATTACAGTGCCTGTTGAACAGGCAACATCTGTTGTTGACTTTGTTGTTACACTTAACGGCGGTTTCAAAGGATAATAAAAAGTGAATAAAAATATTTATGACCTGTCTTTACAGGTCATATTTTTTTGTTTATAATTAGCGTATTAAGAGAAAGGGGAATTGTTTAAATGAAAACAGCAGAGAAAATCACCCTAAATGAACAAAAAGAAATAAAAAGACTTAAAAAAATGCAGGGTAGAAGTAATAGCAGTAAATATTTCCTTGTTTTACTGATGCTTATTGCAATTGTAAACATTCTTGACGAGGTTACAAGTAATCTGACAGTTACTGTTCAATCATCCTTTGTTACAGAATTTTTTGTAAACAATCCGTTTATGGGTAAGTTCTATACTTTCCAGGAAGGCTTGGCACTACATTCAAGTATAGGTGTGTTCACTTATGTTTTGGGAGCAATTACACCATTTTATAAGGCACTTGCAGACAAATGGGGACGAAAACCGTTGTTTGCTATGTCCACTCTTGGTATGGCTGCCGGACTTTTGGTTATTTATTTTTCTTCAAGTTACATAATGTTCCTTGTGGGCTTTGCAATTATCAGTTTCTTTATGGGACACGATATTCAGATTATCTATATTCTTGAGGAAGCACCCGACAAGCACCGCGCAAAGATATACAGTTTCCTTAAAAGTTTCGGTATTTTAGGTGTCATTCTCATTCCTACACTTCGTGATATGCTTATGGGTGATGATGCTACAAAATGGCGTGAAATCTTTTTAGTTCCTGCTGTAATCGGATTTGTGGCAGTGCTTCTCGTTATCCTTTTTGCAAAGGATACAAAAGTGTTTATCAATGAGAGAATTGAATATCTTTCACGACCTTATGAGGAGCGTCAGGCAGAAAAAGAACTTAAAAAGCAACAAAAAGAAGCCCAACGTAATCAGTCAGGTGTTTTTAATGGCGTAAAATACATTTTCTCAAATCCTGATACGAAGAATCTTATTATTTCACACATAATTTTTGACTCTGCAATGCCTGCAATTGCCCTTTATTTCGAGTCCTCAATGCATGAAGTAGGTATGAGTACAAGTGACATTACAAAGGCTCTATTTATGGTGCCTGTGGTCTATGCCACAATCACATTCCTTTCAGGTTTTATCGCAGATAAACTTGGCAGAAAGGTGACAGTAACAGGCTTTTCAATTACCTGTATTGCAGGATATTCTCTTTTTGTAGCAGGTATTCTCTGTGGCTGGAATCCATATCTTATAGGCTTCTTCGCAGGACTTTATCAAGGTTCATATTGGATTGGCAGAGATTATATGAATGTTATGATGACAGAAAAAGTGCCAACGGATATTCGTGCATCAGTTGTTGGTGCGGAAGGTCTTTTAGTTATCATCGGCCTTGCAGTAGGATATTTACTTGCAGTTGTCGGTATGATTAAATTCCAGATTTGGTGGGTATGCCTCGCAATTTCAGTTGTTGCAGTTGGTGTGGCGGCAGTAATGTTTGCAGCAAAAGTCAAAGAAACAAAAGGCGCAAATCTTGATGAAATTGAATGAGTGCAAAATGATAAAAAAATCCTCCCGTGAGGGAGGATTTTTGTTTGCTGTTATTTATTCTGTTTTACCTAATTCTTGCATTGTAACTTCTTCTTTTGCGTATTCAGAAACAGAGGTGTATTTGTCCTGATAATAATTTTCAGCAATACAATCAAATGTACCGTCAGGTTTTACTGTGATGATTGTACAGCCACGCTGTGAGCCGAGTTTTGAAATGCCTGAATATGCAATATAGTCAATACTGAAACCGTATGTAAGGCGAATTCCCTTATATTCAATAGAGAAATTGTTAAGGTGGTCGTGACCGCAGAAAGTGCCGTGCTTACCGCCAAGTTCTTGCATTGTTTCAAATAACTGGTCAGGAATATCACTGCTATAAACAACTCGTTTTTCTTCACCTGCAGTACCGTAAATGAGTTTTACATTTTCAGTATCTTTGTAACCGTTTTCAACATATTCGAACCAAGCATCACCATATTCCGCAATTGGAATATGGAAGAAAAGCAAAGTGTTTAATTTTCCATATTTTGTAAGCAACTCGTCTTTGTTTTCCATACTTGAAATAAGATTATTGTTATATTCAGTATTCTTTTCAACTGTTTTCTTGTACCATGCAATTTGATTTTCATGAATGTTATCGTAATCCATTTTAAGAATATCAATAAGCCCTGTACCTGTATAAGCATTAGAGTCAATAGCAAAGATAGATTGAGTGATAATACCGTCTGAATTTTTAACATTTATAACAGAGTTGCCGCAACCGTCAATATTTTCGTCACCGGCATTATACAAGCAATATTTGAAATTTTCACTTGAATAGTATTCAGAAATTTCAGCTCTTGTGTAAAAACTGTAAAATTCAGTATCATGATTACCGAAAGTAGGAACCCAATATACACCAAGAGTTTCCATAAGGGTTGCAAAAACCTTGTGAGGAGGTAAGTTGTTAAGTGCTGCTGATTCATAAGGCACAGGGTAAACAATATCACCTGTTACAATAACAAGGTCAGGTTTTTCTGCAGTAATCATAGAAGCAACTGCGTTAAGTGCCATTTTGTCTTGTTTAGCAGAAAGCCAACCACCACCAATGTGAATATCAGTGAGATGAAGCACTTTTAAATCTCTGTCAGTTGTGAAAGTCCAGTTGCCGTCACTGTCTTTTTGCGGAATAATTGCATTTTCATTTTTAACGGATGCAAAAGAAGATGCATAGTCAGTGTTTGACTTATTTGTCATAGTGTTTGCAAACATATTGATGCAAACAAGCACTCCAATCACCAAAAAAACAATACCCGTGATTTTTAAAGCTTTTTTTCCGTAACCTTTTTTTGTTGATTTATCACTCATAATAAAATCCTCCTATAAGATTTTTATTAAATTTATAAATAATTATTTTTTGTTCGCAGTTTCCCGGTTAACAAGAATATTGTTGTTGTAGAAACTACTGCGATTTGACAACTCTGCATTTACTTTCTTGTAACCATCTTTTTCAGAAATTGTCTTTTCGCCCGAGAACATATTTGTGCCGATTCCAAGACGATTGCCCTCGATTTCAACACCCATACTTGCCAATGTGGTAGGGAACATATCAAATGGAGCCCATTTTCTGTTAAAGGTATATTCAACAGGAATGTTGATAAGATTTTCCGGAACATTTAGGAAAAGGTTATATACAGTACGACGATAATTCTTGATTTCATCCACAAAGGAATCTGCCATACTCAGGTGGTCACCTACAAGAACAACCGTTGTGTTTTCATAGAAATCCTGCTGTTGAATCCAACGGACAAAATTAACTGCTTCAGACTGACTATAATAAATACAGTTTGCATACTGTGAATCGTATTTCTTTTCTGCATTCTCGCTTAAGTATCCATTAGGAGCGTGAGTATCTGCAGTTTCCATAATAAAGTGGAATGGTTTATCTGTATCTGCAAGTCGAGTAATTTCTCTTTTTGCAAATTCATAGAGTTTATCGTCTTCATATCCCCACCAGACATCGTAATATTCAGGCAACCAGCCTTTTTTGATAACACCTTTGTGGTCAAGAATATTGAAGTCACCATGGGACTCGTAAAAGAAGTCAAGTCCACCGAAAGCAGCATCTGCACCGAACATAATGGATTGCTCATATCCCTGTTCGTTGAGAATATCACCGAGAGCAGTAGCACCTGGCAGGAAATTATCTGGTTCACCATAAGAATTTCCGTCAACAGGCACTTTCATAGGAAGTCCCGTATGCATATTAACCATAGCTGCAACGGACCAACCTGAACCAGGTGTTTGTGAAGGACCGCCAAAGCCACTTTTTTTGTGAGAAAAGCTGATGCCTTCTTTTGAAAGTTCAGCAAGGTCAGGCATATAGTTTTCATCAAAATATCCACCAAGTTCTTTTGAAAAGAATGAATTTTCAATGGATTCAAGATAAATAAAAATAAGATTCCGTTTCTTTTCAGGGAATTTGAGGTTTGCTGTTTTAGGCTCAGTATAATTCTCTTCAATATATGTGGACTCTGATAAATACGCACCATATAGAGCAGTAAGCTGAAATTTATTGATACCAAAAGCACAACCACCGATGAACATTGCAAGAGCAAGAACAAATGCAACTATTCTTAATGCAATTTCAGATAAAAAAACTGCTCTTTTCTCACCCTTTTCATATGCGATTCTGTACTGTGGGAAAACAAGAGCACAGAAAACCACAGTCAACAATACTGTTGTAAGCACCGGTCCGGAAAAAAGTGAGATATAAACACCGACATCAGTACCTTCGGTAGGGGAGTTAAGGTTGATAAGAATCTGGTCGGGTGCCAAATCCCCGAAAGCTTCTTTACCCCAGAGTGTTCCTGTATATGCTGCAAGACCTAAAGTAAAAAGGACAGTAGAAACGATTTTTAAGACAAAAGTGCTTCTTTTTTGTTTTGTGTTAGAAAATTCAACTTTTATAATACGTTTTAAAAATGCCGATAGAATAAGGATTATTACACCAACGGCAAGGACAAGACCTAAAAATTTCCAACTGAAGGAAATACGTCGTGAGGATATGTCAAAAATATTCTTTACATCAAGTATACTTTCCGCAAGTGTCATACCTGTCAGTACAGAAAGTAATGTGTCACGGAGAATGACGGCGATGATTGTACCGACTTTTTTATTAGTTGTAAAAAGGAAAATATCAGCGATACTCACAAGTATTCCAACCGTTATTGCGCCAACCCATACCATAGATTTAACCTTCCTTTCACTTTATGACTGAAACCAAGCACATTATTATAAACCATACAGGTGGAATAAGAAGTGCAGGTAACATATTAAGTGTCTTAAGATTTTTTATTTCAAGAATTGAGATACCTGATGATGCGATTAAGAATCCACCGACAACGCTGATTTCACACATAAGTTCAGGACTCATAAATTCACCTAAAAGTGATGCGAGCAAATATATCCCGCCTTGCCATAAAAACAGCACAGGTGCTGCAATTGCAATCCCTATTCCGTAGGTTGATGCCAAAACCATACTTGTAACAAGGTCAAGAGTGGCATTTGTAAAAAGATATGTATGGTCGTTATAAAGTGCAGAATTTATAGGACCTAAAATCGAAAGACTACCGATACAGAAAAGGAGAATTGCAGTTGAAAGACCTTTCGAGAGTTCACTTTTACCTTTTTTCTCAACAAGATTATTAAATCTCTTGTCAAGGTCAATCATATTACCTAAAAGTGAGCCTAAAGCAAGACTTACGATAAACAGTACGGGATATTTACTGTTTGGCATATTCTGTACAACAGAGTTTATACCGATACCTGCTGCTGCAAGTCCCATTGCATTCATAAGGCATTTTGTGTATTTTTCTTTTATTCCTTTTTTTAGTAAACTGCCGATAATACTACCTGTCAGTATCGTTGCAGTATTGACTATTGTTCCAATCATTTTTTATCAACTCTCGTTCTGTCAACTGCCTCAAAAATCTCTTTTAATGTGTCAAGAGAATTTTGGTCAGGTTTCTTTTTTACATTTATACTCTTTTTACCGCTTCCCGTAACGCCAACACGACCACGAAGAATTGAAGAAATGTCAAGCACCAATGCGGGATTGATTTCTTCACAGTAAAGAGCGATTGTTTCACCTCGTTGACCGATTTCATAAATTCCAAGGCCGGAAGCAGTATTTCTGCAGAGAGAAACCTCGATAAGCCCCTCAACAGACGGTGGAATATCGCCAAAACGGTCACGAAGTTCGTCACGTACATCCTCTGCGTCCTGGAATGTTCTTATATCGGCAATTCTGCGGTAAACAGTAAGCCTTTGTTGGAGTGCAGAAATGTATTTATCAGGAATATGAGCATTGATTTGCAGGTCAATAAGACATTCTCTCTGCTTTGTTTTTTCGCCTTTTTCCTGACTTATTGCCTCGCTTAAAAGCTTCATATACATATCATAGCCAACTGCAGCCAAGTGAC
The DNA here is from genome assembly GCA_045534995.1 of Candidatus Fimenecus sp. Classification (GTDB taxonomy): domain Bacteria; phylum Bacillota; class Clostridia; order Oscillospirales; family Acutalibacteraceae; genus Fimenecus. Next base: position 3,922 of record JAZSKT010000261.1, on the reverse strand, counting down.
CGTGTTGTTGTGCACCTAAAAGGTTTCCTGCACCGCGGATTTCAAGGTCACGCATGGCAATTTTAAAGCCCGAGCCGAATTCCGTATATTCACGAATTGCCTGAAGTCGTTTATAAGCCACTTCTGATAAATTTTTATCTCTTTTATATGTGAGATACGCACTTGCTCGTCTTGCACTTCGACCAACACGACCACGAAGCTGGTGAAGTTGAGCAAGTCCCAATTTGTCAGCATCTTCAATAATGAGTGTGTTAGCATTTGGCACATCAACACCTGTTTCAATAATCGTTGTGCAGACAAGAATGTCAATTTCGCCATTCATCAGGTCTCTCCAAATGTCACTTAACTGTTCCTCGTTCATTTTTCCGTGAGCAACGGAAATTCTTGCATCAGGTAAAAATTCCTGAATAGAATTTGCAACGCCGTCAATGGTTTCAACTCTGTTATGAAGAAAATATACCTGACCACCACGACGAAGTTCCTTTTCCATAGCCTCACAAAGAAGTGGCATATTATGTTCCACAACATAAGTCTGAACAGGGAAACGGTCTGACGGTGCTTCTTCAATAACCGACATATCGCGGATTCCTGACATAGCCATATTGAGCGTTCTCGGAATTGGTGTAGCAGAAAGTGTCAGCACATCAACACCCGGGAATAATTCTTTAAGTTTTTCTTTTTGTGCAACACCGAATCTTTGCTCCTCGTCAACAATCAAAAGACCTAAATCCTTGAATTTCACATTTTTTGAAATAAGGGAGTGAGTACCAACAATAATGTCGATAAATCCTGCGTTTATACTTTTGATTATTTTTGTTCTTTGGATTGGTGTGCGGAAACGGGACAGCATTTCTGCCTCAATTGGGAAGCCCTCGAAACGCTTTAAAATGGTCTGATAATGCTGTAATGCAAGAATAGTTGTCGGAACAAGAATTGCACATTGTTTTCCGTCTGCAATACACTTGAAAACTGGTCGCAGAGCCACTTCCGTCTTCCCGAAACCAACGTCACCGCAAAGCAGTCTGTCCATTGGATAAGGCTTTTCCATATCACTCTTGATTTCGTCAATGCTTCGCAGTTGGTCACCTGTTTCTTCAAATGGGAAACGTCGCTCAAAATCTGTCTGCATATCAATATCAGGAGAAAAAGCATAACCCTCGCTGTGTAAACGCTGTGAATAAAGTTTAATAAGTTGGTCAGCCATATCCTTAACGGCTGAACGAACTTTGCTTCTTGTCTTTTCCCATTCGCCACCGCCAAGACGGTTGAGTTTTAATGCTTTTCCGTCATCTTCGTGTGGACCTATATATTTTGATACTAAATCAAGTTGAGTGACAGGTACATATAGTACATCACTTTTTGCATACTTGATTTTGATATAGTCTTTTATGATTTTGTTTGATTCAAGCTGAGTTACACCGTCAAAAATACCTATCCCGTGAACGGAGTGAACAATATAATCACCTTTTTTAAGCTCGTCAAGGGAGTGAATTGTATCTCTTGCCTTAAAGCCTGAATTTCGTCTTTTTGATTTCGACTGATAAACCTTTGAATATGTGAAAACATACAGTTTTTCCCTTGGATATGAAAATCCTGAACTTAATGACCCTGCAAGGACACAGACTGCGCCTTTAGGGAATTTGGCAGGAATCACGGAGAAATAAACTGCAGTAAAATTCTCATCATTTAAAGTTTCCGCAAGGTTTTTTGCGCTTTTTTCAGTACCTGCGAAAACTACAACCGTACTGTCATTTGTGTTGACAGGTTTTAAGTCTTCCATTAAAACATCAAGTTTTCCGTTCCATATTGGCAAGGTATTTCCGTTAAATGTTGTAAGACTTTTTATAGGTGTGTCAAAACTGCCACGAGCAAAGTTGTCAACATAAGTTGCACCGAATTCTTGGTATTTATCAAGCAATTCGTTAAAGGTAAGAGTGAATTTGTCAAGTCCCTTGCAGAGAGTTCCGTCATCAACACAAGCTTTGATGTCCTCATATAAAAGTTTCTGTGAACTTGACACTTTTTCCTTAATAGAGCCTGTTTCGAATGCAAAAAGAAGATAATCTTTTGCATAGTCAAAAATTGTGGCAGGGGAATAGATAATAGGAAGATATTTGTCAGCAGAACCAACGGACAGACCACTTTTAAGTCTATCAACATCTGCATATAATTTTTCACGGATAATATCAGTTTTTTTACCTCTTATGGAGTTGCCGAGTTTTTCTATCTTTTCGGCTAATTCCTGTGGATTATCAATGATAATTTCCTTTGACGGAGCAATCAAGATTTCGTCAATATTGACTGTTCTTCTTTGGGATACAACATCAAAATGACACATGGTGTCAACTGTATCACCCCAAAGTTCAATTCGCACAGGTTCTTCGTCGTCAGGTGAGAAAAAGTCCACAATTCCGCCACGGACAGAAAACTGACCAACACCCTCAACAGCATCAACTCTTGTGTATCCTGCACAGTTCAGTGACATAATAATATTTTCAAGTGTTGTTTCTTCATTTTTCTGAAGTAAAACAGATTTCTGCCTTAAAATTTCAGGCGGAATGGTGTATGAAAGACTCGCCTCAGCACTTGCAACAACAATGTCGCAACGGTTGTCGAGCATACGTCGCAGAACTTTAATTCTCTTTTGCTCATATTCATAACTTTGTGAGTCAGTTGTGTAAAAAGAAAGACTTCGTGCAGGGTACTGAAGTGCAGAAACACCAAGCGCAGTTAAATCCTCACAAAGTCGCACCGCAGTTGCGTCGTCAGGCACGACAACAAGGGCCTTTTTTTCAAGACCCCCTGTTACAGCAGATACAAGATGTGCTTTCATTACGGGAACTAATCCCAAAACACCTTGTGGTAAAAATCCTTTTTTGATGCTGTTTACCACACCCGTATATTCTGCCGAATTTTTAATTGCTTCAGTAAATGCGGACATAGTTTTTGCCTCAACTGTTATATAAGTTCATTGCCTTTTCTGTGTTGTTATCAAGCATAAGCTCAAGTGCCTTACACGCATTTTCAAGTGCAGGTTCAAGTGCCTTCAGCTCATCTTTTTTATACTCCGAAATTACCCAATCAATAAGGTCATAGTCAGGATGTGGCTTTTTACCGCAACCAACCTTGATTCTTGGAAATTGGTCATTATTCAGGTGATAGATAATACTCTTGATTCCGTTGTGACCACCGTCAGTGCCTTTTCTTCGGATACGAAGTCTTCCAACATCAAGAGAAATATCGTCATAAATCACAATAACCTTTTCAGGCGGAATTTTATAAAATGATGCACATTCCCTAACTGCCTCACCGCTGTTGTTCATAAAGGTCTGCGGTTTCATAACGATACATCTGTGACCGTTTATGGTGGTGTCACAAATAAGTGACTTGAATTTAAGTCTGTCAATTCTGAAATTTAATTTTTGTGACAGCATATCCAAGCACAAAAATCCCGAATTGTGTCGTGTGAGGGTGTATTTGTTGCCCGGATTACCAAGCCCCACCACGAGAAATTCAGGTGCGCCCACAGATACGCTTGTACTCTTTCTGAATCTGTTGAACATATTTGTTTTTCCTCTATATCTATTTTTTAAATCTGTCTTTATTGATTTTTCGCCAATCCACAATATTTACCTGTCTTGCTCTCGCAATACCAAGTGAATCAGCAGGAACTTCTTCTGTAATTGTTGACCCTGCCGCAGTGTAAGCACCGTCACAGAGCTTAACGGGTGCTACGAGATTTGTGTTACAGCCGATAAACACATCATCACCGATAACCGTTCTGTGCTTATTCTTTCCGTCATAGTTAACAGTTACAGTACCGCAACCGAAATTAACCCTTTTACCCACATCGGAGTCACCCACATAAGTGAGGTGAGAAACCTTTGTACCCTCATCGATATTTGAGTTTTTGACTTCAACA
>JAZSKT010000200.1:0-4449 GCA_045534995.1 Candidatus Fimenecus sp. | reverse complement strand
ATCCTTTAAATATAAACCAATTATATCATAGCATTAAATTTTTTACAAGAAAAATACATTTCTTTTTATTTCATAAAATGTATATTATAGGTAATCCCATATTTAGAAGATATATGGAATGAAAAATCTTTGCAATTTTTCTGACATCATCATAAACAATATGTTTTATTTTAAAAACTGTTGAAAAGTGTACACATTTGTAATATAATGGATTTTGGATATTTATATAGAGAATAAAACTGTTACAGTTGGTTATAACAGCAAGGGTCAATACCTTGTTGGTGGAATAAAATAATGTACAACAAAATATTAAGTTGTAAGGAGATATAGTTATGTCAAAGATAGCAGAAATCATTAAATACGAGGGTGACAATACTACCTTTATTTGGAAACATCCCTGTGAAGATTTTAATTCACTTACACAGTTGATTGTTCATGAATCCCAAGAAGCCATTTTCTTTATGAACGGTCAGGCTCTCGATTTGTTCGGACCAGGTCGTCATACACTCGAAACACAGAACATTCCGCTTATTGGCAAGGTACTTAATCGCACTACTGACGGTGAAACCCCTTTCCACTGCGAAGTTTATTTCATTAACAAAGCAGAACAAATGTCAATCAAATGGGGTACTGACTCAAAAGTTCAGTACTTAGAGCCTACGTACAACTTCCCGCTTTCAATTGGTGCAAGTGGTGAAATGAGCCTTCGTGCAGACGATTCAAGAAAGCTCCTTTTGAAGCTTGTAGGTACTGAAAATTTCCTTACACAAGCAAAGCTTACATATTTCTTCCGTGCTTTCCTTATGACTCGTGTTAAGTCATATATCGCACAGGTAATGAAAACAAATGCAATCAGCATTTTTGAGATTGATGAAAATCTCGCAACATTCTCAAGCTCAATCAAGAGTCTTCTTGTAAACGATTTTGCAGAATATGGCGTTGCACTTGAGCAGTTCTTTGTAACAAATGTTGTTAAGCCTGATGGCGATTCAATGTATGAGAAGTTCAAATCACTTCACTTCCGTCAGTATGCAGATATTGCTGAAGCAAAACTTCGTCAGCAGACAGATTTGATTTATGCAGAAACAGAAGCACAAAAGGTTATCATTGACTCTAAAGCACAGGCAACAAAGCGTGCACAGGAAGGCTATACATATCAACAGGAACGTGGATTTGATGTTGCTGAGCAGGTTGCACAGAACGAAGCAGTTGGCGAATTCACCAATATGGGCGTTGGCTTTGGTACAATGGCAGGTGTTGGCGGAGCAGTCGGTGGCATGGTCGGCGGTATGATGAACGATGCTGTCAATTCTGCACAGGCACCTGCACCAACAACAGCGGCACAGCCAACTGATGATATGACATCATTCAAAGCAAAAATTGAAAAGCTTACAATGATGAAAGAAGCAGGAATGTTAAGCGAAGAAGAATTTAACAACCTTAAAACTCAGCTTCTTACAAGCATTTTATAAGGAGAATTATTATGAAGAACGGTAAAAGTTTAGTTTTAATTATCACAAGCATCATTTTAGTAGTTTTTATTAGCTTGTCATTCTTGATTTATGATAAATCTGATGCTGTAATTATTAAAGGAACATCAGGCTCATACGCTGAAATTTTTGCAAAGAATAATGATTTAGAATTTGTCGCAATTGCAGATTCTGATAATCCGGATGTTGAAATTCCTGTAAAAGATGAAACTGAAACAGAAGAAAAAGCAGAAGTTCCAACAGTTAAAGAAAACGGAACATTCTCATACAACTATGTAGATAACAAATCAGTTACTATCGTTGGGTATAAGGGTACGAACAGCCTTGTTGTTATTCCGGACACAATCGACACTTTGCCTGTAACAAAGGTTACTTTTAACCCACTTGAGTCAGGTATTGATGTGATTCAGTTCTCTGATAATGTAACAGCTATCGAGGGTGAATATTCAACAGCACGATATACTGCAGAGTTCTTTGTAGCTCTTGCAATTATGCTTCTTGGGTATGCATATGCAGTAGTTGTAACTATGATGGCATTTAAAAAGTCAGATTCTAATGAGAAAACATTCTATGGAATCCCAGTAGTATACAACGGAGTTGTTACATTTGCGGTTGTTGCAATCGTATCATCATTGTTCATGATTTTTAATTTGCCTATCATTACAATGGTAATAGTAACTGCTATAATTCTTGCAATTTCTGCGATTGGCCTTGTTAAAACAACAGTTGCTCGTGATGCAGTCGAAGCAACAGGTGAAAAGGTTAAACAACAAACTGCATTTATCAGATTGCTCACTGCTGATGCCGAGCATCTTATGGCATCTGCAAAAACACCAGAAATTAAGGCGGATGCTAAAAAAGTTTATGAAGCAATTCGCTATTCTGACCCAATGAGCAACGATGCACTCGCAGATGTTGAAACAAAAATTCAGTATCAGTTTAACGCATTTACAAATGCAGTTAAAAACGAAGATGCTGAACTTGTGGCATCAATGTCAGCAGAACTTTTAGACCTTATTGATGCAAGAAATAAGAAGTGTAAAGTATTGAAATAATAGGATGAAAATTTGTTTTATCTGACAAAATCTATGTAACTAAAATTTAATATTTTACAAAACCCTCCTGATGCTTATTCTACAACAAGAGGGTTTTTTATATTATCTTTTCAATATTTTTATCCATAAGATAGTGCATTTTTTGAGTATATATTATATAATTCAGTTGGGTGATTAAAATGACAACACAAGAGTATTTAAAACTTATTGATGAAGTAAATGAAAAAGGAAAATTTAAGGCTGATTGGACTTCGCTCTCCCGACACAAAGTGCCTGAATGGTATATGCACGATAAACTCGGTGTATTTATTCACTGGGGTATTTATTCTGTGCCTGCATACGGATGTGAATGGTATTCAAGAGGTATGTATGACAAAAATGCAAGAGATTTTGAACATCACAGAATGACTTATGGTGAACAGAAAGATTTTGGGTATAAAGACTTTATACCTATGTTCAAGGCTGAACATTTTGATGCTTCAAAATGGGTATCGCTGTTCAAAAAGGCAGGAATTAAGTATGTTATGCCTGTTGCCGAGCATCATGACGGGTTTGCTATGTATGATACTCAATTTAACCGTTGGAATGCAAAGGAAATGGGACCTTGTCGAGATGTTGTAGGTGAATTAAAGGCAGAATGTGACAAACAAGGACTTGAACTTTGTGCATCAACTCACCGTGCAGAGCATTATTTCTTTATGAATACTGGCAGACTTTGCGATAGTGATGTTAATGATGATAATTATCGTGATTTTTATGGTCCTGCCGTATATTGTGAGGAATTTGACCCTGCTATTATACATACGACAACAGCCGACACATATTCAAAAGGTGCAAGTAAAGAGTGGCTTGAGGATTGGCTTGTAAGAACTTGTGAATTAATAGATAAATATCAGCCGTCAGTTCTTTATTTTGACTGGTGGATTCATAATCATTCCTTTAAACCTTATCTTAAAAAGCTTTGTGCATACTATTATAACCGAGCAGAAGAATGGGGAAAGGAAGTAACAATTAACTATAAGCATGAGGCGTTTCCACCAAATGTTGCAACCTTTGATGTGGAACGTGGCGCTTTGTCAGGCATTTCACCGATTTATTGGCAGACAGACACTGCAATTGGCAAATGCTCTTGGGGATACAGAAAAGATAATGAATATAAGAGTGCAAGACAGGTAATCTGTGACCTTGTGGACATTGTCAGCAAAAACGGAAATTTGCTTATCAATATTGGTCCTAAATCCGACGGCACAATTACAGATGAAGAAACAGAAGTTCTTCTCACTATGGGTAAATGGCTTGAAACTAATGGCGAAGGCATTTACGGTACAACATTCTGGAAACAATTCGGTGAAGGTGAAGTGAACGCAGAAGACGGTTTCTTCAAAGACGGTGATGAAAAGCAATTTACAACGGAAGATTTCAGATTTACATATAAAAACGGTTATCTTTATGCTTTCCAGATGCGTCCGTCAAAAACCGTAAAAATAAAAACTCTCAAAAAACATAATCCACACGATTACCTTATTGAGAGTGTTGAACTTTTAGGCAGTGAAGAAAAAATTGAGTATAACAGAACTGAAAAAGCACTTGAAATCAATGTAAAAGGTGAATTCGAAAACGATTTGCCAATATGTTTCAAAATTGCAATAGGTTAAAAATAAATAGCACTTGTTAAAATGGCACTTATTCTCATCCTTCATACTAAACGAAAAATAAAAACGGACACCTTACGGCATCCGTTTCTGTTTTTGGCAGGGGCAGAAGGATTCGTTCTCGCCTGCCGGCTCGGTCGGTGCTTCTGCTTCGCAGAGGTCTCCACCGGAGACCCGCACCCCACGACATGCTCCGCGTGCCATGAATTCAACCCATTTGCACAAACTAAAAAGAAAAAGAGCCGTAAAACG
>JAZSKT010000249.1:0-4175 GCA_045534995.1 Candidatus Fimenecus sp. | reverse complement strand
AGGATAAAAATTGTGTGTTTTAGATTCGACTGATACATTTTCGCCTTTTTCTGTAACACAGAGAAAATCGAATTCAATTCCACCTGTACCGCAGGACACAAGTTCAATATTCGAACTATTGAACGGAACTGTAATAATATTAAAATCATCTGCAGATGTGAATATGATTTTTTTGTCATTCACTTTCCATTCGCTGTCCGTATTGTCGGTTGTGCGATAACGGATATTGAGAACAGGATTTGAAAATACAGAAATATCATTTATTTCATAAACAATTCTATCCCCTGCTTCTTCACCAAGTCTTGGACATTTGGGAAGAATATAACGGTTGCTATCACGGTCACCAAGGCCACGATGATATGTAAAAGCATCATCAAAGAACTCGCCTTTTTTCATAGCATCAATTACCTGCTTATCCCAAGGACGAACAGTATTGTAATCATATGATTTATAGTCAAGTGCTTTGATAAAAATATTCTTTTCAGGCAACACAGGTGTTGTTGCATAGACATTTGGGTATTCAATGGCAGAGAAAAGATTCAAAAGACAAATTTGAGTAATATCTGTATTATTTACAAATTTTGTACGAACAAGAACGCTGTCGCTGTCAAGCTTAGTAAAGGACACATCAGCGTAGACCTTGTCTTTCCATTCAAGGTCATAGCGGTATGAATAAAATGAGTAGTCAGACTTTGCCTCCCAAGGATGAACGCCAACGGGAACTGTAACATTCGGAACTCTTGAGTCTGCGTTTTCAACTGCAGGACTTACAACGCAGTCAAAACGGACACCACCCTCAGTTTTGTGGTCAACAATTCGTGAAATACCGCTGTATTTTTTTGAATATGGCCCCCAATGTCCCAAATGCTCATACATTTTTTCCAAAACTTTGCTCATAGTGAATACCTCGCGTAAAAATATGGAAATATTATACCAAATATTGTGGTGTATTTCAATAAATAATACAAAGAAATAAAAATAGCGTCGAGGATAAAACCTCGCCGAAATGATTGAAATATGAATTAATAGTGTGCTACACCACAGGAACAAGTATTATTTAAACCAAATAATTTGTTAAAGAAATTGATGATTTTCCAGAACAAAGTTCTGAAGAAGTTATCACTATGACAAGCGTGGTCGCAAAGTTGTTCGTCACAGTTTTCACAATAACCGTCGTTGTCAGTATCTTCGTGGTTTGTTGCGTCAATAGTTACTGTTTCACGGCTGATTTCTTCATCACAAACTGAACAATAAACAACTACTTCTTTACTACCATTTTCAGTGCATGTAGGAGCAACATAGTTTTCTTTAACTGCAGTTGAAAGTGTGTGACCATTTGCAGCAACCGTTTCCTGTCCTGTAATTATTTCATCACAAACAGAGCATTTTATACCCTCTGTAAGTCCTGTTTCTGTGCAAGTAGGTGCTACTGCAAGAATTGTTTCCTCTGTATGACCAAGAGCATCTACATAATCATCAACATAAGTGTCACCACAGGCACATGTGTAAGTTGTATAGCCTTGTGCTGTACAGGTTGGCTGTGTTACTGCTACTTCATAAGTATGTTCGGCAACTTTTTCAATTACTTCTGTGTAAGAAACACCACAAGTACAAGTATATGTCATTATACCTGTTGTTGTATGTGTTGCAGGAGTAGTAATTTCTGATGTGTAATTATGACCTGTTGCAGGAACTGTTTCCTGTGCAGTAAGTATTACACCACAAACAGAACATTTTACACCCTCTGTAAGTCCTGATTCTGTACAAGTTGGAGCTACTGCAGGAATGATTTCTTCTGTATGACCTAATGCATCAACATAATCATCCACATAACTGTCACCACATTCGCAAGTGTATGTTGTGAAACCTTGTTCTGTACAAGTTGGCGCAGTTATTGTTGCATTATAAGCATGACCTGTTGCAGGGATTTCGACATCTTTTGTATCACCACAAAGTGAACATTCAACTGTTTTGCTTCCTGTTGTTGTACAAGTAGGTGCTACAACAATGTTTTCAACCGAATAGTCATGTTCACCCTTTGCAGACATAAATCCAGATTGACCACAAGTTAAGCAATGCTGTTCATATCTACCATATTCCTGACAATTTGCCTCGTCTGTCTGTACCCATTCTGAATAGTTGTGTCCTGTTGCAGGAACATATTTATAACTTGTCTTAAGTCCACATACTAAACATTCGACATATGTTCTTCCTTGTGTTGTACAGGTTGGCTCATAATCAAACTTAGTTTCACTCCAGTCATGAGCTGGCATAATAGTCTTTGTCGTTTTTTTGCCACAGTATGAACATACACCTGTTTCTTCGCCAAAAGTAGAGCAGGTTGGATTTTTGGTGACAGACCATACATAATTATGGCTTACAGGTCCAACATAATCATCATTAATCTTATGACCACACACTGTACATTCATATGTAGTATAGCCCTGTCTTGAACATGTTGGTTCTTTAGTAGCAATTACTATATAACTGTGAGCAGTTGTTGCAACATAACTACTATTATATGTATCGCCACAATTTGAACATTGATATGTTGTGTAACCTTGTTCTGTACAGGTTGGTTCTATAGTTTCAAATACGGTATAACTGTGACTTACTTTTGAAACATAATTATCTTTATATGTATAACCACATACTGTACATTTGTATGTAGTGTAACCTTCTTCTAAACAGGTTGGTTCTGTAACTGAAACAAAATTCCCATTATGTCCTAATGCCGGAATGTATTCTGGAACTATGATAGTTTGATTACAAACTGAACAATGTGAACCTTCTGTATAACCCGGTTGGGTACATGTTGGTTCAATTGCTTCATCAATAACTTCAATATGACCAAGAGCATCAACAAGATTTTCCCTATAACTGTATCCACAATTTATACAAATATGTACTGTGCTGCCTTTTTGTGTGCAAGTCGGTTGTGTGACAAAGGTTTCATAAGTATGTGTATGTGATTGTGAGTATTTATAATGAATGGTTGCATTATAAAGAGATGAAGGTGGTGCAAAAGGAAGACGACCATACAACTCATCAAACATTTTTATATTATTCCACTCTTCTTCGGTTCCTAAATAATATACATCTGATAAAGAATCACAACTTGTTATACATCCTTGTCCTATTTCTGTTACTGTTGTGGGAATCACCACTTCTTTAAGATTAGGAAAATATCTGAAAGAATTCATACCAATATGTGTTACACCATCAGCTATGACGATTTTTTCTATATGATATCTATAATGTTCCCATTCGCGCGTTCCGTCAAATTTATTATTTTTGTTCCAAAAAGGCCGCTCACTACCAGTAAGAGAACCTGAGAGAACACCTTCACCATATATAGTTAAAGTTAATGATTCAGCATCATATTTCCAATTAAGATTATTGCGACATGTACCTGAATCTGAAACAGGGAAATTCACAAAATAATATCTTATAAATTTATAATTTAAGCCATCATTACTATGTCCAATATCTATTTGATTCCATTTAGCTTCAGTACCTTTGAAATAAACTACTAAAATATCTGTAGCGAAAACGTAATCGCCAATACTCTTTAAACTTTCCGGTAATGTTACTGTTGTAAGAAGATAGCAACGGTCAAATGCATAGTCACCAACATGTGTGATACCTTCTTCTATAACAACATGTTCGATATCATTGAAGAAATAAACCCAAGGACGAGTATCAATTTCATGCGCACTACCATAGATATCTACTAGATAATCATACATCGCTCCCGTGCCTGAAATTGTTAAAGTACCTGTAGATTCATCAAATACCCACGTAGCGTTTTCGCCGCAAGTACCAGATGTTGAGCTTTCAGCACTTGCTGTGATTGGAATAATGGATATTACCATAAGTATTGCGAGGATAATTGATAAGATTTTGTTTGTTTTTTCCATAATAATTTTCCTCCTTTATATAAAATATTGTAATTTCTCAATTACAGTATATTTCGTATTTAAAATAATTACAATAGGCAATGTAAAATTGCAGAAAAAAATCATGCAATTTAATTGTTTTACCCTATTTCATAATAATCTCCTCCAGAAATTAAAAAGTGCGACCACCGAAGTAGCCGCACAAAAAACGCAAACTCCGATAGTCGCCAAACTAAGTCAATATAAGAGCATTTCTGCCATTATGCTGATGGAATT
>JAZSKT010000088.1:0-3631 GCA_045534995.1 Candidatus Fimenecus sp. | reverse complement strand
GCCTCCGACTTAGGCAGTTTTACCACTCTGTGTTTCTGCAAAAGGAATATTGAATTCTGCACAGAATTTTTCAAGTGCCTCACCTGCTTCTGAATAACGAACACCGCCACCGCAGATTACAAGAGGTTTTTTCGCATTCTTAACAACACTAAGAACATCTTCAAGTTCTTCACATGCCACAGGCATACGAACAATTTTATGTACTCTTTTTGCGAAGAATGAATCAGGGTAATCATAGCTTTCACCCTCAACATCCTGACAAAGACAGATTGCAACTGCACCTGTATCTGCAGTATCAGTAAGCACTCGCATAGCGTTAATCATTGCTGACATCAACTGTTCAGGACGCTGAACTCTGTCCCAATATCTTGTTACTGCCTTGTAAGCATCATTTGTAGTTGTTGCAAGTGAATTTACCTGCTCGAACTGTTGAAGTACAGGGTCAGGCTGACGAGTTGAGAATGTGTCAGCAGGGAATAAAAGAAGCGGAACATTATTAACTGTTGCAGTTGCTGCAGCAGTAATCATATTAGCAGCGCCAGGGCCTATGGAAGATGCACAAGCGATAATTTTTCTTCTGTTGTTCATCTTTGCAAAGGCAGTAGCAACGTGTGCCTGACCTTGCTCGTTTTTGCCCTGATACACTTTGAGTCCGCCCTTATCAGAATCAAGTGCCTCGCCAAGACCGAGAACAATACCGTGACCGAAAACCGTGAAGATTCCGTCCACAAATTTTGTTTCAACTCCGTCAAAGGATACATACTGATTATCAAGGAACTTAACAAGTGCCTGAGCCATTGTCATTTTTGCCATAATTTCATCTCCTTATTATAAGTCAAGAAGCCATTTATGCTTCGGGTCGTCAATTCGTGTTTTAATCCATGGGTCACCATCAAGATGTCTAATCATCCACACATAGCACATTGAATAGCCGGGAGCAGCAACCTGCTGATGTGTCTTCATAGGTGTAATGCAGAGAACACCCTGGTCCTCTACTTTATAACAATCATCGCCATTAAACCCAACGCCAAAACCTTGTGGTTTATCGAATTCATAGTAATAAACTTCAGGCTGTGGGTGATAATGTGGTGGATAACTTGACCAGCAACCAGGTTTATGAATAACCTCACCAAGAACCATATTTGAATATGGTGCATTCTCATAATCGAAAAGTGTGAGAACTTGTCTGTGAGCAGTACCATTCCATTGGTCTTTACCGAATTCCTGAAGAATTACATTTTCAGGACTGTACCACTTGTAACCGAAATCATTTTCGTTATCTGTCTGTTGGATGAGAATTCTTGACTCTGCATTTGCAGTAACTGTAACTTCATTATTCTTTGAAAAATGAACACAGTATGGTCTGTCCACAAATTGATTTTCACGTTTTGCATTTTCTGTTTTACCGTCAAAGGCGTACTGAACATCACCTGAAAGTAAAAGAATTGCAGTTTCGTTCTTCTCGTCACAAATTGTAACAGATTCACCTGCTTTTAACACCTTTGTCCTGATGTTCATAAGCATATCGGCATTTTTTCCGTTCATCTCACAAAGAATTTTCTCATTGTTAGAATTAAAATTTGGATTTTCGTACATATAATCACCTTTATATTTAACGGGACGATGTGGGCATCGTCACCTACGTTTTATATTCTTTCTTTATCGTCGGTTAATGAACCACTTGCGCTAATTGGTATTGCTTCACCTAAATATGTGGGTTCAGGCTCTATGATACAATAGAAAAAGTCTTTTGTTCGAGCCAAGGACTCTCTCATATCGTTATAAATGGGATAATCAAGTCTGTCCGCCGCAAATCCATAGGCATCAATGCCAAGTTTTCTCGCATTATATACGGCACGATACAAGTGATATTCTTGTGTTACTATTACCATTTTTTCAACCTGAAAAATATCTCTTGCACGATACATTGATTCGTAGGTTGAAAATCCCGCATGGTCCATAAAAATGTTGTCAGCAAGAACACCGTTTTCGATAGCAACATCTTTCATTTTGTTGACTTCGTCGTATTCCTCACGACCGTGGTCACCACTCATAAGCAATTTTTTAGAACAGCCTGTTTCATAAGCAATCAGACCGAAATCAAGTCGTTCCTGAAGCATTGGTGACGGTTCACCGTCCCAAAGTCCTGCACCCAGTACCATTATGCAATCAAAATTTTGATTTTCAAGGTCTTGGGTAGTTAAAATGTAATCATCTACATAAGAAATCATATAGGCATTAATACCTATAAGGGTAACCCCACCCACAAAACAAACACATAAAACCGCAATTATTATAAATTTTATGATTTTGTTTTTTAATAATTTCTTAATCATTTTTATTCACCGATTTTTATCTTTCGGCGGGAGCAAGCCCCCGCCCTACACTATAACCAATTTGGTCTGTTGTAGGGGACGACGACTCGGCGTCCCGTTAGTTTTACTTTAACTTGTTTCGGGCTGCCGCGGTCGTCAGCCCCTACGTTTTTGTAATTCGATATATTACGGAAAATATGCCAAAAAGAACTATCCACGAGCTATCATTTCGCCATATTCTGCTTTTTCGTCTGCAATAAACTTCTTAACTGCATCTACTGATGGCATATCCTGTGAACAAGCGTGACTTGCTACAAGCATTGCAGCCGATGCTGAACCGAATTCAAGAGCATCAATAATTTCCCAGCCCTCAAATATGCCATAAAGGAATGCAGATGCATATCCGTCACCGCCACCGAAAGACTTAAGAAGTTTTACAGGGAATGGTTTAATTGAATAGCTTTCACCGTCGTTTGTATAAGCTGTTGAGCCTTCCTTACCGTGTTTGATAATTACGATTTTTGCATTCTGTGAATGCCAGTATGCAGCAGACTCTTTATCTGTCATACCCGGTTTAATGAATTTTTCTGTAAGGTCATATTCCTCACGTGAACCAAGGATAATATCAGCTTCACGAGCAACTGATGAATAGTAAATTGCAATTTCATCACTATTTTTCCAGTTGTATGCACGATAGTCAATATCAAAAATAATCGGCACACCATTTTTCTTTGCAAGTGCAACAGCTTTAAGTGCTGCTTCTCTTGATGGGCTTTCAGCAAGAGCTGTACCTGAAATAAGAATTGCCTTTGCACGATTGATATAGTCCTCGTCGATGTCAGCAACATCAAGTTTTAAGTCAGCAGCCTCGTTACGATACATAACGATTGAGCTTTCTGTTTCTGATTTGATTTCAGTGAATGTAAGACCAATTTTTTCACCATTTTCGCAACGCTTAATATGAGAAATATCAATTCCCTCATTTGCAAAGTAATCAGTTACGAATGTGCCGAGCTGGTCATCAGAAACTCTTGCGAAAAAGCCACATTTTTTACCGAGACGGGCAAGACCAACTGCAATATTTGCAGGAGAACCACCAAGGTATCTTTTAAATGTTGTGCTTTCATTAAGTGGGCAATAGTAATCCACAGGATTTAAGTCAACTGCAACTCTGCCTAAAAGAATTAAGTCAAATTCTTTACTATTATCAAATTCTATGTATTTCATAGCGATTTCTCCTTATCTTTCCATAAAGCTGAACAAGTCGGAGGCCAGGTCTTAGGAAGACAAACTGGTAAGACAACTCCTTGGCTCAC
>JAZSKT010000170.1:0-5592 GCA_045534995.1 Candidatus Fimenecus sp. | reverse complement strand
CATTTAAGAATGTTTTCAAGAACAGACCAATGTTCATCCTTGTTCTTTCAGGTTTCTTTGCAGGCTTTAAGTCAGTTGGTGTTGCAAGTGAAAGTTTCTATTGGATGCACAACTCAAAGAACGTTGCTCACGGTTCAATCGCAGGTATTTTTACAGGTATTCCTAACTATATTATGGTTCCATTGGCACCTAAACTCATTCGTAAGTTTGGTGCTAAAAAAGTTGCTGTTGTATCCGGTATCTTTGCAGGTTTTGCTTATGCAGGTACATTCCTTATCGGTATTCTCGGTAATGATGGTGAAGGTTTCCTTGTTAACTGGGAAGGTCAGAATGCAGTTATTAACCTTGCTATTCTTACTCTTTGCCTTACAATCTGTGGTCTCCCTAATCAGCTTTTAAATGTTGCAGGTGCCGTTCTTCAGGGCGATGTTTATGACTACAGCGAATGGAAAACTGGCGTAAGAAACGAAGCTCTTGTTCAGACGGTTCAGAACTACTTCGGTAAAGCTGCAAACTCAATTACACAGCTCCTTTCAGGTGTTGTTATTTCAGCAGTTGGTTATGTTGCTCGTAAAGACGAATTCGGCAACATTATCCCCGAGTCAAACCACAACACACTTCTTGGTTTCTGGGCTGTTTTCTGTTTGTTACCCGCAATTGCTCGTTTCCTTTACGGTGTAACTCTTCTGTTCTTTAATGTTGATGGTAAATTTAAAGAACAGATGCAAAAAGAACTTGAAGTTAAACGTCGTGAAAGACTTGAAACTCTCAACCTTGATGGCGAAGAACAGAAAGCTGAATAATTTTCAATCACACAAATATATTTAAAAGCCGACTTTTAAAAGTCGGCTTTTTTTGATGCTTATAATTACTTTTTACAGTAGATTTCAACCTTGTTGAGAGTTGCTTTTACACGATATGATGTGATTATAATTTTAATTCGGTTAATTCTTTGTTTTTTGAAACGACAAATTCTCTTTGCACCAATTATAGTTGATGAACAGATTTTTTCAAAACCATTTCCATTATCTGCACAAACATCAAAACTCTCAATTTGTTGTCCTGTTGCGATATTTTCTTTAAGGACAATTTTATCGGCAATTATTGGTTTGTCAAAATCAATAATTATTTCGGGTTTATCGTCCCCTATTCCGCATTGCCAAAAACCGTTTTCCTTGAGAATATTGTATGAACTATGGTTATCATCAAGTTGAGTAGATGCAGACACCTTACAATTTACTGCGAGATTTTCGGGAAATTCTTTTCGCAACTCGTTACCGAATTTTCTTAACGCACGAACATCATATTTTGATAAAAGTCCGTTTTTATCAGGTGGAATATTGAGAAGTAACGATGAATTACCGCCAACGCTACCCCAATAAATATGCATAAGCTTTTTAGGAGATTTCACTTTGAAATCTTCTCGTTTGTGGTAGAACCACCCCGGTCTTATTGAAACATCAACCTCGGCAGGATACCAGATAAACTCTTTTATTCCGTCTATAAATTCACGACTACCCAAGTCCTGAGTTGATGCATCTATTTTTTTAGCAAATTCTTTATTATCCTCTTGCTGTGAATGTTCTGCAGTATAATCCTGATTACCTACAAATGCGGGAACAACACTCCATTCTGATTCTCTTGATTTTCCTGCTTCATTACCGCACCAGCGAACATCAGGTCCACAAATATTTATAACCGCATTTGGTTGTAATTCACGAATAACAGAAAAATAACGATTCCAGTCATACACCTGCTTTTTACCGTTTTTACCTTCACCACATGCACCGTCAAACCAGAAACAAAATATATCGCCATATTTAGTTGCAAGTTCCGTAAGTTGATTTATGAAATAATTATTATATTCTTCGCCTGTACCATAAGTGGCTTCGTGTCTGTCCCAGGGAGAAAGATAAACACCGAATTTAAGTCCGTATTCACGACAAGCGTCACTGACTTCTTTTACAACATCACCTTTACCGTTTTTATATGGGCTGTTTTTCATACAATAGTCTGTATAATCGCTTGGCCACAAGCAAAAGCCATCGTGATGCTTACAAGTAAGGATAATTGCTTTCAAACCTGCGTTTTTAATCTCTTTCGCCCATTGACGAGCATCAAGCTTTTTAGGATTAAAAACAGACGCAGGAGCAGTACCGTCGCCCCACTCACGACCTGTAAAAGTATTCGTACCGAAATGACAGAAAGCGTACATTTCAAGTTTTTGCCACTCTAATTGACGTGGCGACGGAACTATTTCCGCCGCCAACTCATAACTTTTCTTATTCAGCATAATTTGTTGCAATAATATCTACACCTGTACCGAGAATGTTTTCAATAACAACATCACCGATACTTACAGGGGCTTTAATAGACGCTTCGTTGATAACTTTCATACATTCCATCATCATACCCTTTGGAATAGGGTTTGCTGACTTAACAGGCACAACATATGACTTGCCACCTTCAACCTTAACGGTTGTTGTGAGCATTCTTGTTGGGTTTGTAACCTCTGTACGAGCATAAGCATCGCCACGCTTACAAGTGTTACCTGCAACTGTCTGGACATTGCCATCTTCATCGAATGTTACTGTTATGGGGCATCCTAAAGGACAAGCAACACATACAAGTTCTCTATTTTCCATTTTCTTATGCCTCCACTCTTACTGTAATCTCTGCGTTAACAGGAAGTTCTGAAATCACTGCTTGTTTGAGAGTAACATATTCCATTTCGCCAGGGCAAAGTTTAATCTTTTTCTTTGAAAGGATTTCTTTGCCATCGCATTCAACGATAATCTTTGCATTATTATAAACAGCACCAACACGGAAGTATAGTTTAACATCTGTATCGGTTTCGTGATTAATTCGCTGTGGAACTATGTAACGAACACCATTGATACCCTTTGTGTAAATACATTCGCCTGTTACTTTTTCACCCTTAATGAACTTTGCTGCACCAAGACCTGCAATCTGGCTTTCCTCTGTAACATAGTCAACAAGGTCGTGAACCTGAAGAACATTACCGCAAGCAAACACACCT
This sequence comes from Candidatus Fimenecus sp., assembly GCA_045534995.1. Lineage (GTDB taxonomy): Bacteria > Bacillota > Clostridia > Oscillospirales > Acutalibacteraceae > Fimenecus. The sequence continues at coordinate 2,552 of JAZSKT010000170.1, read as the reverse complement.
GCGTGTTCTGTTTCACGGTATTCGTCAACCTTTGGACCGTTTGTAATTGTGTCAAGCTGAAGTCCTGAATTCTTTGAAAGTTCATTTTCAGGAATAAGGCCAACTGAAAGCATCAATGTATCACAGGAAACGTATTCTTCTGTACCCGGAATCGGCTGAAGTCTTTCATCAACCTTTGCAATTGTAACACCTTCAAGTCTGTCTTTACCGTGAGTTGCAACAACTGTACAGCTGAGTTTAAGCGGAATACCGAAGTCATCAAGACACTGAACAATATTTCTTGTAAGACCGCCTGAATATGGCATAAGTTCGCATACCATCTTAACCTTTGCGCCCTCAAGAGTCATACGACGAGCCATAATAAGACCAATGTCACCTGAACCTAAAATAACAACTTCGTGACCTGGCATATAGCCATCAATATTAACATATTTCTGTGCAGTACCTGCAGTCATAATACCTGAACAACGGCTACCTGCAATACTCAATGCGCCACGAGGTCTTTCACGGCAACCCATTGCAAGAACAACTGCTTTTGCTTGAATTTTAAGAAGACCGTCTTGTTTGTTAACTGCTGTTACAACATTATCGTTTGCAACATCAAGAACCATTGTATCTGTTTTAACAACAATATCAGTATCCTGGAGAAGTTTCATGAATCTTCCTGCGTACTCAGGACCTGAAAGTTCTTCACCGAAATAATGAAGTCCGAAACCGGTATGAATGCACTGTTCAAGGATACCACCGAGAGTTTCTGCACGTTCTAAAACGATAATACTCTTAACTCCGTTTTCTTTTGCTTTAAGCGCAGCTGCCATCCCTGCAGGACCGCCACCTACAACAACAAGTTCATAATTCAACACACCGATTCACCTCACTTTGTTCTTTCATAAATAATCTTTGAGTCGCCACCAAATTTTGTGATGTCACTCATTGGAACGCCTAATTCACGAGCAAGGATTTCAACAACCTTACTTCCACAGAAACCACCCTGACAGCGTCCCATACCTGCTCTTGTTCTACGCTTAACACCGTCAACATCACGAGCACCTGCAGGAGCTTTAATAGCGTCGATAATCTCGCCCTCTGTAATGGTTTCGCAACGACAAACAATTCTGCCGTAAGCAGGATTTTTCTTAATAAGTTCTGCTCTATCTGCGTCTGACATATGACGGAAACGAACAGGTTCTTCTCTTGTATCTGTATATTCTGACTTTTCTGTCAGTTCAAGTTTTTCACTCAAAATTTCACGAACATAAAGAGCGATTGCAGGAGCAGATGAAAGTCCAGGAGACTCAACACCCGCAACATTCAAGAAGTTCTCGCTCTTATCACACCAACCGATAATGAAATCGTCATTAACGGGATGAGCACGGACACCTGCAAATGATGTGATTGCATTTCTTGTTGAAACAATAGGAACTGATTTAAGTGCCTTTTCAACAATATCGCGAAGTCCTTCAGGAGTTGTTGTAATATCCTCTTTATCCTCAATATTAAGAGCTGTTGGTCCGATAAGAAGGTTACCGTCAACAGTAGGTGTTACGAGAATACCTTTACCCATTTCATTAGGACACTGGAAAATTGTATGAACAGCAAGGTTACCAACTGATTTATCAAGAACATAGTACTCACCTTTTCTTGGTACAAGTTCAATTGAATCGTCACCGACCATCTTTGCGAGTTCGTCAGAGAAATTACCTGCTGCATTGATGATGAATTTTGCATTTATATCTTCTGCAGTTGTACTCAGAACATAACCATCAGCATTTTCCTCGATTGCTTTTACTTCACAGTTTCTGATAAATTCCACACCGTTTGTAACAGCATTTTCAACAGCTGCGATTGTAAGCTCATAAGGACAAACAATACCTGCACTTTCTGAAAGCAATGCACCAACTGCCTCGTCGCTGATATTTGGCTCAATTCTGCGAAGTTCATCACGGTCAATTACTGAAAGTTCAGGAACACCATTTTTAATGCCACGTTCATAAAGCTCATTTACATGCTTCATTTCCTTTTCAGAAAAAGCAACAACTACTGAGCCATTCTTCTTGAACGGAACTGAAAGCTTTTCACATACTTCAGGCATCATCAATGTGCCTTGAACATTAAGTTTAGCCTTAAGCGTGCCGTTTTGTGCATCAAAACCGCCATGCACAATAGCACTGTTTGCTTTAGTAGTACCCATAGCAACATCATTACACTTTTCAAGCAAAGCCACTTTTATATCAAAACGGCTGAGTTCTCGTGCAATAAGACCACCTACTACGCCGGCACCTACAATTGCTACATCGTAAGTCATAATTACACCCTTCTTTTCCTTTTGAGGCAGAAAACTACGTACCTCTGCATTATCTTTTACATTATAACACAATCATTAAGATTTTTACATAGTTTTTTTCATTTTTTTATTTTATTTTTGCTTTGAGCCTGTTGCCAATTTTTTTTATAATTCTCTTTTGTAACCTTGAAATGTAACTCTGTGAAATGCGCATGAAATCTGGTACCTGTTTTTGGGTCAATTCTTCTTTATCTCCAAGCCCAAATCT
>JAZSKT010000129.1:0-2190 GCA_045534995.1 Candidatus Fimenecus sp. | reverse complement strand
GCAGTGATTTTTTGGAAATCTGGTCAAAGGTATGGCCTTTTTTAGTAGCAATTTTATTCTTCGGACTTTTAATCTCAATTCACGAGTTGGGACATTTTACCTTTGCAAAATTGTTTAAAGTAAAGGTGAATGAATTTGCTCTCGGAATGGGACCGGCAATTTTCAAGAGGAAAAAAGGCGAAACCACTTATGCACTCCGAATTTTGCCTATCGGCGGATATGTGAGTATGGAGGGCGAGGATGAAGAAAGCACAGATGAAAACGCCTTTAATCGCAAAAAAGTTTGGCAGAAATTTATAATTGTTGCGGCAGGGGCTATAATGAACCTGATTTTAGGTGTGGTTATAGTTGCAACTTGTCTTTCAATGGATGAGTTGATTGGCACAACACAGATTTTAAAATTTAACGAAAATGCTATAAGTCAGCAAACGGGACTTGAAGAGGGCGATATTCTTCTTGAAATCGACGGCAAAAAAGTCTTTTCTGATATGGACATCTCATTTTTAATGAGTCGTAGTGACGACGGTGTTTTTGATATGACAGTTCGTCGTGACGGCGAAGAGGTTGAACTTTCAGGCGTTGCTTTTGAAACAAAAAAGCAGGACGGATATACGCTTATAACCTATGATTTTGTAATTTTAGGTGAGAAGCCCACTGTATTTAATGTAGTGGAGAATGCCTTTAAGCAAACAGCATCAATAGGCAGACTTGTATGGTTGAGCCTTTTTGATTTGGTGACAGGCAAATTCGGCCTTTCTGATTTGTCAGGACCTGTGGGAACGGTCAACATAATTGCAGATGTAACATCATCAGCGGTAGAAAGCAGAGCAAATCTCATTTCAGCACTTACCCTAATGGCATTTGTTTCAATAAATATTGGTATTTTTAATCTTTTACCTTTACCTGCACTTGACGGTGGCAGACTTTTCTTCTTAGCTGTTGAAGGTGTTCGCAGAAAACCTATAAACCCTAAGTACGAGGGTTATGTTCACGGAGCAGGACTTGCACTTCTACTACTTCTTATGTTGGTAGTAACGTTTAATGATATTGTAAATCTAATAAAAGCATAAAGACGGTGTTAATATGATAGAACGAAGAAAAAGTCGTGTTGTAACGGCGGGAAATGTTAAAATCGGCGGAGATAATCCAATTTCAGTTCAGTCAATGCTTAATGTTATTGCTGAAGATGCAGAGGGTAATGTAAGACAAGCGGTTGAACTTGAAAAAGCAGGATGTCAGATTATCCGTCTTACAGTGCCGAATTATGAGGCAGTAAGAACTCTTTATGCAGTAAAAAATGCAGTTAATATTCCTGTTGTTGCCGATATTCATTTTGATTATCGTTGTGCTTTGGAAAGCGTTGCGGCAGGTGTTGATAAAATAAGAATTAATCCGGGAAATATTGGTGATGATGAAAAAGTCCGTGCAGTGGCAGACGCTTGCAGACTTCATAATGTTCCAATCCGTATTGGTGTGAATTCAGGTTCACTTGAAAAGAATTTACTTGCAAAATACGGTTCACCAACGCCCGAGGCTATGGCTGAAAGTGCTATGTATCATATAGGACTTCTTGAAAAATTTGATTTTAATGACATTGTTGTTTCAATTAAATCATCAGATGTTCAAAAAATGGTTAAGGCATATCGTCTTGTGGCAAATATGTGTGATTATCCTTTACATTTGGGTGTTACAGAAGCAGGTACACACAATATGGCACTTGTAAAATCAAGCATCGGTATAGGTTCACTTTTACTTGATGGTATCGGCGATACAATACGAGTTTCAATGACCGCCGACCCAGTAACTGAGGTTAAGGCTGGTTTTGATATTTTAAAGGCAGCAGGAATTAAAACTGACTGTGCGCAGATTGTTTCTTGTCCTACTTGTGGCAGGACAAAAATTGATTTAATCGGTCTTGCTGATAAAATTGAAAAAGCACTTGTAAATTATGATAAACCAATTAAAGTTGCAGTAATGGGTTGTGTTGTGAATGGACCCGGTGAGGCAAAAGAGGCTGACATCGGTGTTGCAGGTGGCGACGGTTGCGGTGTTATCTTTAAACACGGTGAAGTGCTTAAAAAAGTTAATGAAGATGAAATAGTAGATGAATTATTAAAGGAAATAGAAAAAATATAACGGTGAATTACATATGGCAATAGTAAAATCACTTTTTGGTGAGTATTTTGACTG
>JAZSKT010000068.1:0-7900 GCA_045534995.1 Candidatus Fimenecus sp. | reverse complement strand
AATATTTTCAAAAAATTATCTAGTAAAAATAAAAGAACTCATTGGAAGTCGTTGTTTAACGATGCTGAATCTCGTTCAGATATGGTTGCTACATTCTTAGCTGTTTTAGAACTTACAAAATCTAAAAAAGTTAAAGTTGTAGGTGATGGTGAAGAAGCACAGGTTGAACTTATAGATTCAGATTTTACAGATGTAAGTGAGGAATGGAGTTAATATGAAAGCAAGTAAATTACAGGCTGCTGTTGAAGCTATACTTTTTGCTTCCGGTGAGCCGGTTGAACTTGATAAAATAGCAGAAGTTCTTGAAATTGAGCCTGAAGTTTGTGAACAGGTAATTTTGAATTTATCTGCAAAATTAGACGAACGTAATAGTGGTATATGTGTTTTAAAACTTGATAACATGTATCAACTTTCATCACGAACCGAATATGCAGAAGTTATTCGTGATGTTCTTGAATTAAGAAAAAATACACCATTATCACCGGCTGCATTTGAAGTTTTAGCAGTTATTGCATATAATCAGCCTGTTACAAAGTCTTTTGTTGAGCAAATTCGTGGTGTTGATTGCAGTGGTGTAATTTCAACCCTCTGTCAGAAAAGACTGATTGAAGAAAAAGGCAGACTTGATTTGCCGGGTAGACCATTGGTATATGGTACTACACCTGATTTTCTCAGATGTTTTTCTATTTCATCTTTGGACGAGCTTCCTGATTTGCCTCAAAAAGAAAATGCAACTGAAATAGAAATTCAGTCCGATGAAACAGAAGTTATTACTGAATGATTCTTTTTAAAAATAGAGCAAGGAGGTGTTCTTTTGACTTTTTTGTATGTGCTTCTCGGTGTAATCGTTTTCTTTATTATGCTTTTAAGCATCCGAATTACAATCAATGCTGAATTTTTTGATGATTTTAAATTACACATTTCATGGTTGTTTTTAAAGTTTCAGATTTTACCTATGAAAGAAAATAAAAAAAAGAAAGAAAAGAAACCGAAGGAAAAAGAAGAAAAGGAAGAAAAAGAACAAGAAGAACCTACTGAAAAGAAAGAGAATATTTTTGTTACGTTTTATAAGAATCAAGGTTTTGACGGTGTTATTGAACTTATAAATAATGCTGCTTCTGCACTTGGAAAAATGTTCAGTTCATTTAAAAAACATATTATTATTCGTGAACTATATTTATTTATGACTGTTACAGGGGATTGTGATGCTGCAGAAACAGCTATGGAATACGGCAGAATATGTCAGAAGGTTTTTCCCGCAATGTCATTTATTTGTTCAAATCTTAAAGTAAAAAAATATGATGTTGAAATTGAGCCTGATTTTATCGGAATAAAAAATTCAGCTCAATTTGCAACCTCTGTACATATAAGACCAATATTTTTTATAAATGCGGTTATAGTTCTTGCATTCAGATTATTGTTTAAGGTAGTATTAAAATTCCTGAAGGGAATTAAAAATAAATCAAAAAATCAAAATATAAATAAAGGTGGTGCTTTATGATGAAAGAAAAGTCATCAGCAGCAGGAATTCTTGAATCAACAATTGAAAAGGTAAAAGACCTTGTAAATGTTAGTACAATTATTGGTGAACCAATGAAAGTAGAGGGTGGAGTAACAATTATTCCTGTTTCAAAGGTTACTTATGGATTTGCTTCAGGTGGTTCTGATTTTCCATCAAAATCAAATCAAGATATTTTTGGTGGCGGCGGCGGTGCAGGTGTAACAATTCTTCCTGTTGCATTCCTTGTAATTGACGCTTACGGTAATGTTGATGTTAAGCACATCACAGCATTTGATAATGCTGCAGAACGTATTGTAGGACTTGTTCCGGAAATGTTCGATAAAGTATCAAATGTAGTTAATAAAGCAAAAATGGATAAGGCTGTAAATTCTGCATTGACAAGTGTTTCTGCTGAGGAAACAGCTAAATAATTTTAAAAAGTTATTTTAATCAGCGTTGAGGGATATTATCTCTCAACGGTGATTCTATGTTATTTTACTGATAAAAATTAAAGATTTTAGGTGTAGTTATGGCAGATAATAAAGTCAGACTTCAGAAATATTTATCTGAATGTGGAGTTGCTTCACGAAGAAAAGCTGAAGATTTGATTGCGGCAGGTAAGGTTAAAGTTAACGGTAAACCTGCTTCTATTGGTGATAAAATTGACCCTAGTCGTGACACAGTTGTTGTTGCAGGTAAAAAAATCAGAAAAAGCAAAAAAAATACCTATATTATGCTTCATAAACCAAGAGGTTTTATTACAACTTTAAGTGATGAAATGGGTAGAAAATGCGTTGCACAGCTTATTGAAGATGTTGGCACAAGAGTTTATCCAGTCGGCAGATTAGACAGAGATTCCGAAGGACTTTTGTTACTTACTGACGATGGTGAGTTTGCTAATTCTTTAACCCATCCAACTCATCATGTTCCAAAGACATATCGTGTTACAATCAGACCAACTATTACTGATGAACAGATTACTGCTTTAACAACAGGCATTGAAATTGACGGACGACTGACTATGCCGTCAGAAGTGCGTGTTTTAGAGAAAAAAGAAGGCAGAGTTGTAATCGAAATCATAATTTATGAAGGAAGAAACCGACAAATCAGAAAAATGTGTGATGCTTTAGGTCTTGAGGTTGCAAGACTTAAACGTACACAAATCGGTTCCGTTAAACTTGGTATGCTCAAACAGGGAGATTGGCGTAATCTTACTGACGAAGAGGTGCATAAGCTTATGGTTGCAGCATCTGTAGATAGAAAGAATATGAAATAATGATTATTTATAAACCAGTTAGTGATACAGAAAAAATTAAAGAATTGTTTGATAATGATTTGATTGATGACAAGGGCGTATTTGGCGGATATGTTGGTTTTGATGAGGATGGTACCAAGGTTGGAACTTGTTTAGTCAAAATTGACGGATATAACTGTTATTTTCTTTTTGTTGAATGTGATTTTTCTGATAAGCTTCTTGTCGAGGGCTTTTTAAGAGCAGGGTTAAATTATTGTGCAAACAGAAGTGCCTATATGTGTTATTGCGAGATTGAAGATATTTCAGACGTTTTAACACATTTAGGATTTGAAAAAAATAATGGCATTTATAGTGGCGATATCCCTACACTTTTAAAGGGAAGCTGTTGTAAATAATTTACGGAGTTGAATATATGATTAGAAGTATGACCGGCTATGGTCGTTCACAAGCAGTTGTTGATACAATGAATATAACTGTTGAACTTAAAAGTGTTAACCACAGATATTTTGAGTTTAACTCTCGTGTCCCGAGAAACTATGGCTTTCTTGATGAAAAACTTAAGAGTTATATCGGTTCTCGTGTATCAAGAGGCAAGGTTGAATGTTATGTTTCAGTAGAAAATTTGAAAGATGATGAAATCGAAATTCTTGTTAATCATTCTCTTGCAAAATCTTACCTTAATGCTTTAAAAGACCTTGCAGAAACTAATGAATTAAACTTAAGAGATGACCTTGCAATGTCTTCCCTTGCTCGTTATAACGATATTTTTACCGTACATAAGCAAGAAGCAGATGAAGAAAAGATTTGGAATGCAGTAAAATCAGTTGCTGAAACTGCTGTTGATAAGTTTATTGGAATGCGTGAAACTGAGGGTGAAAAGCTCAAAAATGATGTTCTTTCAAGAGCTGACCTCATTCTTGAAAAAGTATCAGTAATTGAAGAACGTTCACCTGAAACAGTTAAAGAATATAATGACAAATTACTTGCAAGAATAAATGAATTTTTATCTGATGTTCAGGTTGATGAACAGAGAATTCTTACTGAATGTGCTATTTTTGCGGATAAGGTTGCTGTTGCTGAAGAAACTGTCAGACTTAGAAGTCATATTGACCAGTTGCGTCAATTTTTAGAAAGTAACGAAGCAGTCGGCAGAAAAACTGATTTCCTTGTTCAGGAAATGAATCGTGAAGCTAATACAATTGGTTCGAAAGCACAGGATGTTACAATTGCTCGAAATGTTATTGATATTAAGGCGGAAATCGAAAAAATCAGAGAACAAATTCAAAATATAGAATGAGGTTTAATTATGAAATTGGTCAATATCGGTTTTGGTAATGCTGTTAATGCTGATAGAGTTATTGCTGTTATTTCAACAGACTCTGCACCTGCAAAGCGTATTATTGCTCAGGCAAAAGAAAAGAACATGCTTATTGATGCAACGCAAGGAAGAAAAACTCAGGCAATACTGATTATGGATAGTGACCATGTTGTTTCAACTTATCTCAAGGCCGAAACAATATTAAATCGAAGTGAGTTAGAGGGGTCCGGATATGGCGAATAAAGATGGTTTACTTATTCTATTTTCAGGTCCATCAGGAGTTGGTAAAGATACAGTTCTTGATGTTGTGCTGAATAAAAATAAGGATTTGCAAAAATCAATTTCACTTACAACAAGAAATATCAGAGAGAACGAAACAGATGGCAAGGATTATTATTTCATATCTGTTCCTGAATTTGAAAAAATGATTGCTGACGGTGAAGTTTTAGAATATGCTCAATATGGTTCTAATTTTTACGGAACACCTAAAGGACCCGTTGATAAATGGCTAAGTGAAGGTAAAAATGTAATTTTAAAAATTGAAGTTCAGGGTGCAGAAAATATAAAAAAACTTTATCCTGATTCTGTCGGTATATTCTTATTACCACCTTCAATGGATGTTCTTGAAAGCAGACTTCGTTCAAGAGGAACAGAGGACGAAGATGATGTGAAAAAACGTCTTGAAATTGCTCAAAACGAAATGCGCAAAAGCAAGAATTATGACTATTTTGTAATCAATGAAGATATCGACTGTGCTTCTAATGATGTTCTTACAATTATTAAAGCACTCGATTTTTCAAATAAAAGAATGAATAATTATTTAAGTGAGGTAATAGATAATGTTTAATCCTGATTTAAGAAACGTACTTAAAAATCACACAAGCCGATATTCTCTTGTAACTGCAATTGCTAAAAGAGCAAGAGAAATTTCAGCTGATGCACAGGAAAACGGTGAAATTCTTAATGATAAGCCTGTGAGCATTGCATTAGATGAAATTATTACAGGTGAATTTGAGGTTGTTGAGCCGGAAGAAATTCGTAATATATAACAATTAAAATTTAATAAAATATTTGAGGAGGGCAGAATATGGGACTTTTAACTGTTGCAAAAGTTGCTGTTGAAAATACAGCATATTCTTTTGATATGTTATTCGATTATTCTGTCCCTGATTATTTGTTAAATGAAGTTTTACCTGGAAAGAGAGTACTTGTTCGATTTGGTAATTCTTCTAAGACACGAGTTGGAATTGTATTTTCAGTTCAGAGCGGTATCTCTACTACTAAAAAACTTAAAGAAATATCATCTGTTATTGATGATGAACCATTATTAACCCGTGAAATGCTTAAAACTGCAAATTTTATCTGTGACAGATATTTTTCCACTTATTTTGATGCTTGTAAACTATTTTTGCCGTTAGGACTTTCGATGTCTGTTAATACTCTTTATGCTGTAAATCCTGCTTTTAATGGAGTTGTTACAGGAGAAAAAGAAAACGAGATTTATGATTATCTTAATGGTAAAAGGTCGTTTATAAAAAGTGAAAAAATCATTTCTGATTGTGGTATAAAAAAGAACGCTTCAATACTTGATGGAATGGTTGAATCAGGTATTCTTTTAAGAAATATTGACACCCAGAGAAGAGTAAATGATGCAACTATTAAAATGGTTCAGTTGAAGATTAATCCAGAAAATGAACCGGAATTGATGGATAGCCTTACGAAAAAACAGAAAGAAGTTGTCAATATTTTATCTGATGTTGGAGTAGCTTCCGTAAAAGAGTTGTGTTATTTTACAGGATTTTCTGTTGCTGTTATAACTGCATTAGAGAATAAAGGTGTTCTTGAATTATATGATGATGAGATTTTTAGAGCACCTTATGAAAACATTGACTCAGGTGAAAATAAGGAAATTTTTCTTTCAAAAGAACAGAATGAAGCATTTAATGGACTTTTGTCACTATATAAAGATGATTCGCCAAAAGGTGCTTTATTATATGGTGTTACAGGTAGTGGTAAAACACAGATTTACCTTAAACTTATTGATGAAGCGTTGAAAACTGATAAGGGAATCGTTGTTATGATTCCTGAAATCTCATTAACACCTCAGATGCTTTTACTTTTTTATGACAGATACGGTGATAAAGTTGCTGTTTTTCACAGTTCACTTTCAATTGGTCAGCGTCTTGACGAGTGGAAAAGAATAAAAAGGGGAGATGCCAAAATTGCAATTGGTACTCGTTCAGCAATTTTTGCACCTTTTGATAAACTTGGTCTTGTGATTATTGATGAAGAACAGGAACATACTTATAAATCAGAAATGTCACCAAGATATCACGCACGAGAGGTTGCTCAATATAGAATCGGTTGTCATAACGGACTTCTTGTTCTTTCATCTGCTACACCATCTATTGACACATACACAAAAGCTCAATGTGGTGTTTATTCTCTTTTCAAGCTTAAGGAAAGATATGGTAATGCAATCTTACCTGATGTACAGACAATTGATACAACATATCAAAGCGATATGGTTCTCGAAAACATCAGTCATCAGTTAGCTGATGAAATAAGAGAAAATTTTAATAAGCGAAAACAGACTATCCTTCTTTTAAATAGACGAGGATATAATACATACGCTTCCTGTACTGAATGCGGAACAGTTGCTACTTGTCCAAATTGCAGTATTTCGCTTACATATCATATAAAAAATAATCGTTTGATGTGTCACTATTGCGGTTATTCTGTGCCTTATTCCACAAAATGTAGTAATTGTAATAATGATACAGTTAATTTTAGAGGTATGGGAACACAAAAACTTGAAGAAGAGTTAAAGATTATTGTTCCAGATGCTAAAATTTTACGAATGGATACCGATACAACAAGCTCGAGATATTCTTATGAGAAATATTTTAAAAGCTTTGAAAACGGTGAATATGACATTATGGTTGGCACACAAATGGTCGCAAAAGGACTTAATTTTCCTGATGTTACCCTTGTAGGCGTATTAAGTGTTGACCAGATGCTTTATAATGATGATTATATGAGTGGCGAGAGAGCTTTTGATTTAATTACTCAGGTTGTCGGTCGTAGTGGTCGAGGTAATCATCCCGGAAAAGCATATATACAAACAGCATTTCCTGATAGTGAAGTAATTTTAATGGCTAAAGACCAGGATTATGATTCTTTTTATAATGTTGAAATTCCAATAAGAAAGAGTATGGTATATCCGCCTTTTTGTGATTTATGCGTAATTGGCTTTTCTTCTGAAAAAGAATATTCTGTGAATTATGCCGCTTCTGCTTTTCTTGAAAGGCTGAAAAAAATACATTCAGAAAAGTATTCTGATGTTAAAATAATTGTTTTAGGTCCCGTTACTCCAAGAATATCAAAAATTGGTGGTAAATACCGTGGCAGAATAATTATTAAATGTAAAAATGATAAAAATTTCAGGAATATGATTAGTGAACTTTTAAAGGATTTTGCAAAGGATAAAAATCAGAACAATGTTAATGTTTATGCGGACATAAATCCTGAAAGCATAATATAAGGAGATAAAAATGGCTATTAGAAATATAAGAATAGAAGAAGACCCCATTTTAAGAAAAAAGAGCAGAGTTGTTGAAAACTTTGATGAACGCCTGTGGCAACTTCTTGATGATATGAAAGATACTATGTACCAGGCAGAAGGTGTAGGACTTGCTGCGGTGCAAGTTGGTATTCTTAAAAGAGTTATTGTTATTGATGTGGGTGATGGTTTGATAGAACTTATTAACCCTGAAATAGTTGAAAAAGATGGTGTTCAATGTAGTGCAGAAGGTTGCCTTTCTTT